>CANQZQ010000028.1 GCA_947628375.1 uncultured Bacilli bacterium | reverse complement strand
GCAGTAACATCAGGAGATGATAAAGCCTTAAGTAAGGCAACCTCATCATTAATTAAAAGAGTAATAGCGGGTTTTATAGTTTATATAATACCTATAGCAATAATGGGAATATTAAATACAATAGAAATAACTAAAGGAATAGAAAAAGAAAATAATTCTGATTTCGGGGCTTGTACTAAGTGTATTTTTAGTCCCTATAAAGATTGTTCGTTATAAAATGTAAGAGCCATTCGGCTCTTTTAAATTGCTAAAAACTATGTTATAATTTATTTTAGAATAGAGGAGTGTACTATATGGATGATGAAATAATTGAAATAGATAGCGATAAGTCCGAATTAAATGATGCTTTAAAGGAAAATAATAATTTAAAAAGGAAGAAAAGTTTAAAAGAAAAATGGAATGATTTAGATAAAAAAGCCCAAAATTTAATTATAGTAATTCCTATTCTGCTTATTCTTTTAATTATTGTTATTTTTATACTTATATTTGTTTTTAATGATAATCATGAAAATAGTAATAATAAAACTTCTAATGATGATGTAGTGGTAGCTAAAGATAATTACCGTTATGAAAATGGAAATTTAATTTTTTTAGATAAAATGGATCAAGTAATTGGTAGTTATGAGTGTCATAATAAAGATCCTCAATTATGTAAAATGGCCGAAAGCGATTTTACTAATGATAAATTTGAAAGAGTTATAAGTGTTAATGAAAATGATGAAGAATTATTTTTGACTAGTAATATTTATTTTTCAAATTATGCTTTTATTATAGATGGAGAAAATATTTATTTATATAATATCAAAAATAAAGTAAAAGAACTGACTTTAAAAAACATTAAAGTATATGATTATGCTAGTAATTTAGTTGTTATAGAAGATGAAAATGAAAAATATGGTTTAATAGAAATTAAAGAAGATAATTATAATTATTTAATTAAATGTATTTATGATAATTTAGGAATAATTAATACTAAATTAAATTATTTAGTTGCTGAAGATAAAAGCACCACTTATTTAATAGATAAAGATGGCCATAAAATATCTTCTAATATTAATATAGATATTAAAAGTGTATCTAAAGATTATTTTGTTGGGGTAGATAAAAATGAATATAATTTATATACTTTGAAAAACGAAAAAGTCTTAGAAGGATATGATTATATTTCCATTAATGATAATATTATTGCCTTAGTAAATAAAAATAAATTATATTTAAGAGATCTTGATTTAAATAAACTTAATGAAGAAGGTATAACACTTACTAATAATGATTATGTTAAAAAATATGTTTATGCTAATAATAATCAATTAAAAGAAACTAAAGTATCTTATGAAATAAATGAAGAAAGTAATAAAATAATTATAAAAATAGATAATGAAGAAATAAATATAAATCCTTATGAAGGAAAGATTAGTAAAAATTATAATTATATGAGTTATTATGATGGTAAATTATATTTTTATAGTGATACTTCAAAAAATGAATTACTGGGTAATTATGAGTGCTCAAATAATAATGAAATAAATAGTAATAGTGCCTCTTTAACTAAATGTTCTATTTATAATAATGATTTAGGGTTATCAGGAATTTATAATAATAAATATGTCTTTATTAAAGATGATGTTAATATTTATTTATACGATATTAAAAATGCTAAAGTTATGGGTACTTATAGTGAATTAAATATTTTAAATAATAGTGAAATAAATAAAAATATGCAACTAATTTATACTGATTCATCTTATATTTTAGCTAAGTCGGAAGTAGGGAATAATAAAAATAATTATGGTATTTTAGAAATTACTTCTTCTAAAGCTCAAGGAAAAATAGAATTTAAATATAAAAATATTACTAAATATAATGATTATTATTTATTAGTTAGTATTGATGATACTTATAGTATTTATAATCATGATTTTAAAAAGATTAGTAATGAATTTAGTTATATGGAATTATATGATAATTATTATGTTGCTATTAGTGATAATAAACTTAATATATATAAATATGATGATCCCCTAGGTATATTAGAAGAAGGTCTAGATATTTTAGATCATGATTTTAAAATAACTTTTGATGATTATTTTAATATAACTATTGGTGATAAAGTCTATAAATATAATTTTGAAGGTAGTATTTATGAATAAGAAAATAGTTTTATATACTATTATTATTCTTCTAATAATTTTTTTACCATTAACTATATTTAGTTATACTCTAAAAGATAAAGATAATACTTTAAAAGATGAAAATCCTCATCATTTTCCTTATTTTAATGGTTCTTTATGGTTTTATAATGAAGATAAAGAATTAATAAACAAATATAATTGTGAAAATGAAAGATGTACATATGCCTATCCAATTATAAATCAAAAATATGTTTTTATTAAAGATGGTAATAAAATAAAGTTATATGATATTATGAATAATAAAATTAATAATACATTTGAGGAAGTAAAAAAAGAAGATAATAATTATTTAGTAAAGAAAGATAATTTATGGGGAGTTTATAAAATAGGTGAAGAGATTAAAGAAGTAATTAAAATTAATTATGAAGAGATTAAAATTATTAATAATAAATTTATATTAAAAAATGGTAATAAATGGCAAATTAGTGATGATAATAAAATTATTGTAGATAATATAAATAATGAAGTAGTTAATTTTAATAATAATTATATTATTTGTCAAGATATGAAAATATATGATTATAGTGGTAATTTATATATGAATGACTATTTAATAAGTAATTATGCTATAAGTGATAATTATTTAGCTTTAGTTATTAATAATATTTTATATATTTATCAAAATATAAATAATAATTATCTTAAATCTTATTATTTAAATAATATTCAAAATATAAGTCTAGAAGAAGATAATAATAATTTATTAATTAAACAAGATAATATTTTATTAGATACTCTTGCGATATCTTAATTATTTTGTTAAAATAGTATTTGTTATATGAAGAAATTTGAGGTATATATTTGATGCTTTTTAGAGAGTTAGTGGTTGGTGGAAACTAATAAGTTAGAATATATTGGTTGCAAATGGAGTATAAAATGCAGAAATGCTATATCATTTGATAAGTTAAATTAAAGGTGGTACCGTGCTTATGCACCCTTTTGGTATCATCTTTTTATTTTGGAAAAGAGGAATAGAGATGTTAGATAAAAAATATGATCAAAAATTAGTTGAAAGTAATCGTTATGAATATTGGCTTAATCATCATTATTTTGAATGTGGTGATACTTCTAAGAAACCATATTCAATTGTTATTCCACCTCCTAATGTTACAGGAAAATTACATTTAGGACATGCTTGGGATACAGCTTTACAAGATATTATTATTCGCTTTAAAAGAATGCAAGGTTATGATTGCTTATGGCTTCCTGGTACTGATCATGCGGCGATTGCAACTGAGGCTAAAGTAGTAGCTAGATTAAAAGATGAGGGAATTAATAAATATAAACTCGGAAGAGAAGATTTCTTAAAAGAATGTTTTAAATGGACAGATGAACATAAAAGTATTATTCACTCACAGTGGGCTAAATTAGGTCTTTCAGTTGATTTAACTAAAGAAAGATTTACTTTAGATGAAGGGCTTTCTAATGCCGTTAAATATGTTTTTGTGGATTTATACAATAAAGGTCTTATTTATCGAGGAGAAAAAATAATTAACTGGGATCCGGTTGCTAAAACAGCTTTATCTAATGAAGAAGTTATTTATAAAGATATTGAAGGGGCTTTTTATCATTTAAAATACTATTTAGAAGATAAAAGTAGTTATTTAGATGTTGCCACTACAAGACCAGAAACTTTATTTGGAGATACCGCAGTTGCAGTTAATCCAAAAGATGAAAGATATAATAAATTAATTGGTAAGAAAGTTATTTTGCCAATTGTTAATAAACTAATTCCGATTATTGGGGATGAACATGCCGATCCCGAGTTTGGGACAGGGGTAGTTAAAATTACGCCAGCTCATGACCCAAATGACTTTGAAGTTGGACTTCGCCATAATTTAGAGAGAATTAAAGTTATTAATGAAGATGGTACAATGAATGAGCTAGCCGGTAAATATAAGGGTATGGATCGGTTTGTAGCACGAGAAGAATTAGTAAACGATTTAAAAAAAGATGATTTATTAATTAATATTGAACCAATGATTCACTCTGTTGGTCATTCAGAAAGAACTAATGCTATAGTTGAGCCATATCTTTCTAAGCAATGGTTTGTTAAAATGGATAGTCTTTCTAAAAAGGTTTTAGAGAATCAAAAAAATAAAGATACTAAAGTTAATTTTGTTCCGCCAAGATTTGAAAAAATTATGAATAATTGGATGAGTGATTGTCATGATTGGTGTATTTCAAGGCAACTTTGGTGGGGGCATAGAATACCAGCATGGTATAAGGATGATCAAATATATGTTGGAATGGATGCTCCTAAAGAAGAAGGGTGGAAGCAAGATGAAGATGTTCTAGATACATGGTTTTCTAGTGCATTGTGGCCCTTTTCAACGATGGGCTGGCCAGATAATTTAGATCTTTATAATCGCTATTTTCCAACTGATACCCTAGTTACTGGCTATGATATTATTTTCTTCTGGGTTTGTCGAATGACTTTCCAAAGTCTAGAATTTACTAAAGAAAGACCATTTAAACACTGTTTAATCCATGGTTTAATTAGAGATAAACAAGGAAGAAAGATGAGTAAAAGCTTAGGTAATGGTGTAGATCCAATGGATATGATCGACATTTATGGAGCTGATGCCCTAAGATATTATTTAACAACTTCAACTGCCCCAGGAGCTGATTTAAGATTTGATGAAGAAAAGTTAAAATCAACTTGGAATTTTATAAATAAACTTTGGAATGCTTCCCGTTTTACCTTAATGAATATTGAAGACATTAAAGAAATAAAATTAGAAAATTTAAATAAACAAGATAAATGGATTTTAACTAAACTTAATAAAACAATTAAAGATGTAACTAAATACATGGAAAAATTTGAATTTAATAATGTTAATGCCATAATTTATTCCTTTATTTGGAATGATTTTTGTGATAATTATATTGAAATGGCTAAATTTAGTAATGATAGTTTAGGAACTAAAAGTACTTTACTTTATACACTTACTTGTATTTTAAAAATGTTACATCCATTTATGCCATATGTTACTGATGCAATTTATAATGAACTTCCTATTAAAGATAGTGACTCTATTATGATAAGTAGCTATCCAGTTATAAATAAAAAATTAATTTTCTCTAATGAAGAAAATGAAGTAGAAGAAATAATTGAATTTATTAAAAACTATCGTTATACTTTAAAAGAAAATAATATTTTAAATACATATGAAGTAAAAGTTAATTTTAATGAAGAATTAATAATTAAAATGCTAAAGCTTCAAGATCATATTATAGATATGCCAAAAGACATTACTAAATTTAAAGTAAGTACGAAAAATTATGAAGCAATTATCTATTATGAAAAAGAAATAACTGAGAGTGATTTATTACAAAAAGAAAAACAAATTAATGAATTAAAAGCATCAATTAGTAAAAGAGAAGCTTTACTTAATAATGAAAACTTTGTAAGTAAAGCACCAAAAGATTTAGTTTTAAAAGAAAAAGAAAAACTAGAATCAGAAAAAGAAGAACTTAAAAAAATTACTGAATAACTAAAAACTGAATAGAAAATTAAACCTATTCAGTTTTTAGTTATGATCTTTTTTTACTTCTTACTATGTATTTTTCATTAATAGCTTTTACTATATCAGTGACTTCTAAATTTGAAAAGTCAGCGCCGTTATCATTAATAAAAAGCATTAGACTATATGCTGCCTTGCTAAGTTCATCATTTTGTAAATAAAAGACAAGCGGTTGATAAACTCCTAGCATTCTTTTATTTTCAATATTTAAATTTTCAGTTAAATGCTCATTAGTTCCCGCTAAAACCATTGAAAAACCTTGATTATAAATATCTTCAAGCATTGATCTTCTTAAATGTGTTAAGTGTTCAGATGAACCTAGTTTTTCTAAAGCTTTTTCTTCTGCTAAGATAATAAGTTGGCCCATTATATCGTAGGAATAACGATAACCATTGTTTTCACTAAATGAAACAGCTGGAAAATTAAATGTTTTTACTACATACTTTACTTCATCATTACTTGCTAGTTCTTTTAAAACTTCAAGCATTTTATAATGTTCTTTAACTCTTACATCTTCAATATTTTTTGTAGCAATTTCATAATTTTGAACTTTAGCTTTTAAATTTTTTTCAAATAAATTATTCATGTTTGCTAAAAGCATTAGCTTTTCTCTAATTTTTAAAGCTTCATTCTTTCTACCATAGACCGTTTTTTCATATTCTTTTTCTAAATCTGAAATTTCTAAATAAAGATTATAAAAATCCATAATATCTTCACTAGTAATTATATGACCGGTGATTGTTTCATAATTTGATTTAGGATCTAATAAAATATCTTTTAAACTTTTCTTTTTCATAATATTCCTTTCAATTTATATATTATATTATAAAACTTTCTTTTGGTAAAATAAAAGTTAAAGAATCTTTTATTTATCTTTAACTATTGATTTTCTATATGGTTTCCTCTCATCAGTAAGATAGGCTAAATAATCAATAGATACATTATAATATTTAGCAAGAATTTTAGCTTGTTCCATCGTTATTTCACTTGTTTCTGTTTCATATCTTGAATATTGTTGCTGAGATACGTTTAATACTTTAGCTATATCTTTTTGCAGTTTATCGTTATCTTCTCTAATTTCTCTTATTCTATTCATTGTAATCACCACATAAATTTTCTCATACTCATTATTTGAGTATTGACTTTTACATTAAATATGAGTATGATTAAATAGTGATACTCATATTATGAGTATATAGTAGGAGCATATCTATGAAGAATAAAAAGAAAACAATAATGTTAATAATGGTAATAACAATATCTATGGTATTGTTAACATGGAATAAGAGTTATTCATATAAAATGAATGATAATGAAATAGAAGAAACAGAAGTAGAAAGAAAAGAATTTGGGATATATTTACAAGAAAGTGGAACAACATATAAAGAAACTGATGCATTTCCAAACAAAGGATATCTATTAAATACAACAAAAACAGAATGCCACGAATATGGAAATGATACTATAATACCTGGAGCAGTAACACAAAGTTTAACAAATGGAGTAATAGATGGAAGTATCATAGTAACAAGTCAAAAAAGTATGTATTGTAAAATATATTTTGATAAAGATGAAACATCAATAGTAAGTCGATTTAATATAAAAGGTAAAACATCCAATAATGAAGACTTAAATAATGGATTTACATATCAAACATCTGATTTACCAATTACATTTGATTATACAGATAAAGAAAATAATGTAGTACAATATTGTGTAACTGAAACAAATAATAGTGATAGTTGTAGTTGGATACAATTAAATGGAAAAAGTGGTAATTACTCAATAATTAATACAGCTGATGGAGAAAAAACATTGTATATGTATTTAAAAGATAAAGCAAATAATATATCAACAACCAAAACAACAAATATAACAGTAGATAAAACACTCCCACAAGTAACATTAACATTGATTGGAACACAGGCAAGTGGAACATTACAACCTGGATATACTCATACACAACAAGTAACATATAATGCAACTATAACAGAAACAAATCCAGATAGTTATTGTGTAGGAGAAAATTCATGTAACAATTATAGTATGTTATCTTCATCATCTATAGATGGCAGTACAATGATAACTAACACAGAAGCGAGTCATAATGTGTTAATTAACGTTAAAGATAAAGCGGGGAATGTGGGAAGTACAACTCAATCGATAACATTAGACACACAAAATCCAACAATAACATTGAGTAATGGAATAACAACAGAAACAAGTATAAAAGTAACAGTAAATGCAAATGACGTTCATGGCATCGCTAGTGTAACATGTACAGCAGTAGGAAATAATGAAACAAAAACAGGAACATATAATAGTACTGCTAAGACATGTACATTTAATGGCTTAAAAGATAATACAACATATTCTATAACTGGAGTTGCAACAGATAATTCAGGAAGAAAAACCACAAGTACAGCAATAAATGTAACAACCATAAAAAAGAAATTGACTGGTTCTGATTTAATAAAAGATGAAAATAGGCCAAATGGTTTATCAACAGATCAATTGGGAGATATGTATAGATTTGTAGGCACTAATGAAACTGTAAATAATTGGATTTGCTTTGGATATAGTGATATAAATAAAGATTGCAAGAATGATTCAACTTATTATAAATATAGGATAATAGGAATAACTTCTGATGGCCATATGAAGGTACTAAAAAATGATTCAATTGGAAGGTATGCATGGACTAGTATAAAAGAAAATAGTGATATAATGTGGTCACAAAGTGATTTGTTCAAGCAATTAAATGGAAACAGTAACCAAAATATATTTTTAGGAAGTAATTTATATTTAAATAAATCAGTACCAGGTCAGTCTTCCATAACGTGGGAATCTCTTATTGAAAATGCCCTTTGGAAGGTAGCAGACATTGGTGGTGATCAGGACGACCCGCAATTCAATGACGGTTACATAATGCCACTAGACCTATATTTAAAGGAAATAGGATCTATCCCTACGATAAGCGGGTGGGAGGGCTGCTACAATAATAATCCAAGGTTAGATTCGTTTTATGCAAAAATAGGTTTGCTTCTGTTAAGTGACTTTTTTCTTTCCTATAAAACCGGAAGGCCGGCAAACGAGGGGCGAACGGGTAGCTGGATGACAATCGATCCAGAAACCACGAATTATGTGTATGATGTGCATCAAGAGTGGACAATGACTCGATATGGTGCATATAACTGTGAATATGACGATGATGATTACCTTGAGAGCTATAGTATTGATGGCTGGACCATTACTTACCATGCTGGGGACGGTGCAGGATATAGTGACATTTTTAATCTAAGTAACGTTAGACCAACATTTTACCTTTCTACGGAAACTGTTGCGATTTCTGATGGAGACGGGACGTTAATCAATCCGTTTATAATAGTTCCTGCTAAGTAATTTAACACGTCAAGGAAAAGACGTTAAAACCTTCATAGACTTAATCCTTGGAAAGAGAGCGATCTCTTTCTTATTTTTTTTGTCTAATTATGACAAGTTTTGTCAATTGACTTGTATCTAAGTAAAAAATGTATTTTAATAATTTTTTAGAAAGGAAATTATTATATAATTAAATTGAGGTGACTTATGCTAAAGTTAAAAAATGTTTCTAAATATTATTATCAAGATGGCGTAGTAGCGAAAGGTATATCTAACGTTAATTTAGAATTACATTTAGGTGAATTTGTCGTTATTACAGGTGAATCTGGAAGTGGTAAATCAACCCTTTTAAATGTTTTATCTGGTCTTGATAGTTATGAAGATGGCGAAATGTATATTAATGGTGAGGAAACAAGCCATTATACTGAAGAAGATTATTTAAAATATCGAAGAAGTTATGTGAGTAATATTTTTCAAAATTTTAATTTAGTTAATAGTTATACAGTTTATGAAAATATTGAATTAGCTTTTTTAATGAATGGTTATAATCGAAGTGAAGTTAAGAAGAAAGTCAATGAACTAATTGAAAAAGTAGGATTAAAAAAACATAAAAATACTCATACTTCTAAATTATCTGGGGGAGAAAAACAAAGAGTAGCTATTGCAAGAGCCCTTGCTAATGATACTCCCATAATTGTGGCGGATGAACCAACGGGATCACTTGATAGTAAAGCTAGTAAAAGTATTTTAAAAATATTACATGAAATAGCTAAAGATAAATTAGTTATCATAGTAACCCATAATAAAAGCGAAGTAGAAGAATATGCGACAAGAATAATTAGAATGCATGATGGTAATATTTTAGAAAATAAAGTAAAAAATGAAATTAATCTTGATCATAATGTTCAAAGTATTAAAGTAAAAGATATTACTTTTATTAGTAAAATAAGATTAGGTTTTCGGAATGCTTTTAATATTCCTATTAAATTTTTATTAATGTTTGGCATTTTTTTACTAATTACGATTACTTTAATTACTAATTATGGCTCTTTTAAATTAGCTGAATATGAAGAAATAGATGGATATTCTCCCGTATTTAATAATTTATCAGATCAAAGAATTGTAATAAATAAGAAAAATAAAGAAGCTTTTAGTGATGATGATTATAATCAAATTTCCAAAATTAAAGGGGTCGATTATCTAGTAAAAGAAGACTTAGTTATTGATTATCAGACGGATATTAATAATGAATATACTTATTTATATGGTAATTTATATTTAAAAGAAATTGACCATGTTGACCAAGGAAGTTTACCTAATAATAGTAATGAAATAGTTATTGTTTGTAATAAAGATAATTATTATATATATGAAAGTGAAATTCTTAATAAAAGTTTTTATTTAAATAATAATGAATTAGTTTATGTATCAGGTATATTATATGATGATAGTTATAATTTATATAATATGAGCTTTTACTTAAAAGAAGAATTTAGAGAAAAAATCTATTTAGATATTTTAAAAAGTTATAGTAGTATAAAATATAGTTTTGATAATACTACTTTTAATGAATTTGATATAGCTGTAAGTAATCAAGTTAATAAGGGAGAAGTTTATATAAGTGATGATATATTTGATCAAGAAAAAATAAATAAGGATCTTAAAATTGAAGTAAGTAATATTTATGATGATAATAGTCTTAATTTAAAAGTTAAGGGTTTATATAATGATAGTAATATTAAAAAATTACTTAATACATCATATATTGATAGTTATCTAATATATATTAGTTATGAAGATTATGTTAAATTAATGGGAAATAATAACTATCAAAGCAGTGTTTTTGTTAAAGATATTAAAGATTTAGATTATGTATGTGATAATTTAAATAAGTTAGGTATTAATACTTTAAAAATGCGTGATGTGAAAAGTAATGATGCAGAATTGGTTAATAATATTGTTAAAATATTTAAATTAATAGTAACTATTTGTTTAGTCTTAACTTTATTCTTTATATCTTATTTTATAATGCGTATTATTTATAAAGCGCGAAATAGTTATTATACTACTTTAAGAACACTTGGCAGTACTAAAAATGTTTGTATTAATATTTTAATGAATGAACTTATTACTTTAGCAACATTTACTTATACATTATTTATAATTTTTATAATTTTAATTAAAAATAATTTGATAAATAATGAATATTTAAGTAATATCACAAAATATGTAAATGTATTTGATTATATAGTAGTTTATTTAATACTTATTTTAATATCTATTTTAATGAGTTTAAGATATGGGATAAAAATATTTAAAGAAAGTATTATTAAAACATATAAGGAGAAGATATAATGATAAGATTAGTTAGTGTTAATAAATATTTTAATCGTCATAAAAAAAATGAAATTCATGTTATAAATAATGTTTCTTATACTTTTCCTAAAAAAGGTTTAGTAGCTATATTAGGACCTTCTGGATCTGGTAAGACAACCCTTTTAAATGCTATTGGGGGTCTTTTAAAAGTTAGCAGTGGAAGTATTTATTTAAATGATTATAAAATAACTAAAACATCAACTTATAAACTGGATGAAATAAGAACTTTAAATATTGGTTATATCTTTCAAGATTATAAATTAATTGATAATTTAAGTGTTTTTGATAATGTTGCTATTTCGTTAAAATTAATTGGAATTAAAGATGAAGAAGAAATTAAAAAAAGAGTATTATATACTTTAAATAGTGTAGGCATGGAAAGATATAAAAATAGAAAAGCTAGTATGCTATCTGGGGGTGAGAGGCAAAGAGTTGGTATAGCTAGAGCTTTAGTTAAGAATCCTAAAATAATAATTGCTGATGAACCAACCGGAAATCTAGATAGTAAGAATAGTTTAGAAGTTATGAATATTATTAAAAATATTTCTTCTAAATATTTAGTTATTTTAGTAACTCATGAAGAAGAATTAGCTAGATTTTATGCTAGTCATATTGTTGAAATTAAAGATGGTATAATTACTGATTCTTATGAAAATAACCATAGCAATAAGTTAAAATATGAAATTGAAAATAATATTTATTTAAAAGATTATGAAGATATTAAAAATATTACAGATGATAAAATAAATATTAATGTTTACCGTAATCATGATGAAGATATTAATTTAGATATTGTTATTAAAAATGGCAGTATTTATTTAAAAAGCAAAAATAATAGTAAATTAGAAGTTATTGATAATAATTCCAATATTAATTTAATTAATGACCATTATAAAGAAATTGATGAAAATAATATGCCTAATAAAGAATTTAATATTTTGGAAGTTAGTAGTGATAAATATAAAGAAAAATATAGTAATATTTTTTCTAGTTTATCTTTTATTACTTATGGTTTTAAAAAAATTTTTAATTATCCTTTTTTAAAAAAAGTTCTTTTAGGAGGTTTTTTCTTATCAGGAATGTTTATTTTTTACGCTATTTCTAATATAATGGCCAAAATTGATATATCACCAAAAGATTATATTAATTTTAATAAAGATTATCTAACAGCAAATGTTAGAAATATTAAAATAGATGATTATTTAGAATATGAGAAAAATGCTGATATAAATTATATTTTACCTAATAATTCTTTAGTTAGTTTTCGCCTTTATTATGATAAATTTTTACAATCTTATAATAGAGGAGATTTAATTACGGGAAGTTTATCTAATATTGATGATTTAGATAATGGTGAAATAATTAAAGGAAGAATGCCTAATAATAATGAAGAAATAGTAGTAGATAAATTAGTAATTGATAAAATGATAGAAGATTATGATACGAAAGCTTATGGTTTTAAGACAATAGATGATTTTTTAAATCATGATGTTTATTTACAAAATATGCTTAAATTTACAATTGTGGGTATTACTGATAAAGAAGAACCTAATATATATGCTTCTAAAGATTTATTTATAAATATTATTAGTAATAGTGCAAAAGATATTTATTATGATAAAAAAGAATTACAAATTATTGATTATAAATTAGTAGAAGATAAGATAAAATTAGTTAAAGGTAGATACCCTAGTAATGATTATGAAGTTATTTTAAATATTAATGAAGATTATTATGAATTAAATGAAAAGATAGATTTAGAGATTAATAAGCAAAAATTAACTGTTGTTGGCTATTATGAAAGTGCTTATGAAAATAATTATTTAGTTAATAATAATATGATTAAATATAATTTAATAGAAAATGCTGATACTTTAAGTATTAGTAGTCAAAATAAAGATAAGACTCTTAAATATTTTCGTGATAAAGGCATAAATATTAATAATTCTTATGAATATTCCAAAGATAATTATTTAAGTTTACAAAAAGAGAGTATAATGACTACTTTAATAGTTTCTGGAATTATTTTACTAATTTCATTAATTGAGATTTATTTAATGATTAGGGCTTCTTTCTTATCACGAATTAAAGAAGTAGGTATATATAGGGCAATTGGTATTAAAAAAAGCGATATTTATAAAATGTTTTCAGGAGAGATTTTGGCGATAACTTGTCTTGCAAGTGTACTTGGAATAACATTTATGGCTTATATATTATATTCATTTAGAAATGTTATATATATTGGTAGTTTATTTAAAACAAATCTCTTTACTTATTTATTTAGTATTGTACTAGTATTTATCTTTAATTTAGTTGTAGGCTTATTTCCTGTCTTTAATACCATAAGAAAAATGCCAGCGGAGATATTATCAAGAACTGATGTAGATTAAAAAAATAAAGTTTTGCACTTTATTTTTTTAATTGATTATTTATTTCCCTTCCAAATAAATGTCTTTCTAATTTACTTATCCTATACCATTTAGCAATTGTACCATTTTGAATAAAGCCTGGTTTTTTAGGAATAAGATTAGGATTAGAGAATATTAGAGCTTTAAATTTATTTATTGTTTGATCACATTTAAGTTCTAATAAAAATAACATCATTGTTTGATTGCTACGAAGATTATTTTTATTAATAAATTCTTCATATCTTTGGGTAAATTCTTCTAAATCTTTATTTGTTGGGCTTAAGTGATCTAGCATCCAATCTATTTCACCTACAAAAAAACTTCTTAGTAATTCTCTATCATGAGGCGTTATATCATTATTATCCATATTTTCACCCGCTTTTTAAAATTTAATTTTATGCTCGTTAGTATAGCAAATAGATTTATTTTTGTCAAATTAAAACTCGGATGAAATCCGAGTTAATAAGCACTTTGGTGACCCGTACGGGATTTGAACCCATGAATGCATGCGTGAAAGGCATGTGTGTTCAACCACTTCACCAACGGG
>CANQZQ010000027.1 GCA_947628375.1 uncultured Bacilli bacterium | reverse complement strand
ATGAATTTTATAACAATTTAGAGAAAACAAAAGAACAACATCAAAATAATATAAAAAAAGAAGTTAATGATATTGTAAATAAATATAAATTATATGCTTATTACAGTGATTTGGAAGCTAAAATTGAAGAATTAAAGCAAGGAACTATAACAGCTATTTCAGATATTCCTTGCATCGATTCTTATCTTTATTTAAATAATAAAAATTACTATTTGAATCATTTAAAAAATGATATTGAAATATTATTTAAAAGAATATCAAAAAATAAACCTTTATATTTAGAAATGGCTCGTAAAGTTGAAGGCCAATTCTTGCCTTTTGAAGAATATTTAGAAGCTTTGCATAATTCTATGTTAGATAGTTTATTTCCTATTTGCTATGAACAATTAAAATATAAATTGAATGGTTTAGATTGTCTTGGCGAAAGAATAGAAATTGAAAAAAATTTAACTATTAAATATTATGATGTATTATCTACATCAAGTGATTTCGAATATCGAAAATTATTAACAGAATTATATAAAAAAAGTGCTAGTTTATTAATAATGAATAATAATATTTCGATTGAAAGTGTAAGATTACTTAATGAAATAGATTTTAATAATTATGAAGAAGCAGTAAGAATATATAATAAAGTAAAAAGAAATTTAATAACTCTAAAAAATATTGATATATCTATATGTAAAGATAATATTAATGGCATATGTGTAAAACATATTCAAATTGATGATGAAGAATATAATGTGTCTAACTATAATGATGAAACCCACATAAATGAATCTTATCGTATTGTAGGAAACAAATTAACTTTAGACGAATTTATGGAAAAAGCTGAAGAATTTTTTGTGACGTTCACTTGGAATGATGATGATATAGTGGCACTTTACCGATTTGACTCAATCATTTTAGGGATTTATAAAGGACGTTTAGAATTCTTTAAAGATATAAAAGTTTTTAATGTAGTAATTCAAAATAAAGAAAATTTTGGCATATATCAAGATAGAGAACGTGTTAAAAGTATGATTATTAATGGATGTTATAAAGAAATAGAATTACATAAAAACCAAAATAATACTGTAAAAAAATAAAATATATAGGTAATTAAGGAGAAAATGTTTAAAATGAAAGATGTAATTTCAGATATTAATATTGCTACTAATTTATTAATTAATGATAGTAGAAGTTTTAAAAATTTTAGTCGGGATTTAAGAAACAATGAAAAATTTGCTTTGTTTGCAATTAGTTTAAATCCAATTAACTTTTTCTATGTTAGTGAAAATTTAAAATCTTCAAAAGATTTTGCTGTAAAAGCTTTAAGATCATGTATATTAGGAAATCCAATATTTACTGCATCTAAGATGCTTGGTTTTATGAATACAGAGTTAAGAGATGATGAAGAAGTTGTTAAGTATGCCGTTTCTTTATCACCCTTTAATTTTGAATATGCTAGTTCTAGATTAACAGATAGTGAAGAATTCGTAAAAGAAATTATGAAATTAGTTGTAGGACCAACATTAATGTTAAGTTTTATTTTAGAATGTTGTAGTGATAGACTAAGAAATAATAAGAAATTTATTTTAGATATAATGGATATTGACCCAATCGCTGTAATTAATGGTTGTTCTAAAACTTTGTTATTAAATAACGATATTATAAATAAAATATGTTCATTTAATAATTTAGATTATAATAATTTAAATCCGGATATAAAGAATAATCGAGAATTTTTTGAAAAATTATTTTCTAAAAATGGTTTTCTTTTAATTGATACTCCAATGTATATTGAAGATAAAGATTTAGTGTTAATAGCGTTAAATACAATAAAAAGAGAATTTAAAGCTAGAATAAATAGCTATAATTATAATTCTAAACAAGCTAGATATTATCCATATGATTCTAACAGTGAATATTTTGCTAATCGAGTAGTGGAGAATGAATTAGATATAGATTTTTATACACATATGATAGAAAAAATTCGTGAATTAATTAAATTATCTAGTTTAAAAAGTGATCCAGAGGTTGTAAAAATAGTTGAGGAATTATTAGTTTTGAAAGCGTTTGAAGAATTAAGAAAAATAGAAAACTCAAAAAGTGAAAAACCAAATGAAAGGAAATTAGTAAAATAAAACTAATTTCCTTCTTTTTTTAATAATTTTAAACCTACTTCTTTAACTTGCTAGTTCAATTGTGTAACCATAATTATAAAAACGTCTTTTTATTATTTTCAAGAGCAGTGTGAAAGGATATTGAAAATTATTTTTTATTCTATTCTATTTTTTAGAAATTAATTGTTGGTTTAAAGAATGCATATCAGTAGTTTCTGTAAAAGCTTTAATAGTGCTATCTTTTATTTTTATATCAAGACTTTCAAAAGAAATCTTCCCCTCAAAATATTCTGCAGTATCCAATTTTTTTAATAGTTTAGCAAAATTTTGTTGATATAGGTTTTTAAAAGTTGAGAAGTTTTCATATGAGGTGGAATTTTTAATATCATCTAACATTTGCATACTTAAAGCAATTATTTTTTTATATATAGCCAAACGATTATTAATGTTACTCATTTGTTCTAATGTTTTATTTTTAGCAAATATAATTGGTATAATAATTTTATATAATTCATCAAAAACTTGATAAAAATAGGGCGGTTTTTGAAGAAAAGCATTAGACATTTCTTGATCTAACCTATAAAAAAATATAACATCAATTAAGAAAAAAAGTTCACTAGCAGTAATATTGCATCCTATTGAATTAAGGTAATTATCAATTTTATTTAAAAAATCTTCGCCAGACCCTCTTTTAGTATATTTTTGAATTTCTTCTTTGTTTTCAAAAACCGAGTCACTCATCATATCAAATAATTTTAAAGAATAGTAATAAGGCTCTAAAGACTTTGTTTGATAATTTAAATTAAATTCTTTCATTTTGTTCATTTTTTTGGCCCATTTACGTTCATAATTCATAGCACAAGCTTCAGCAATACTAACTGAAAGATAGTTTAAAGATAAAAAGTGCCCTGTTTCGTGAATAATTGTAAATAATCTTTTGTCTAAATCAAAATCATCAACTGAAATTAATAATAAATTATCTAAAGGTCTAAATGCGCCGGCCGGATTTAATTGAAGGGGAGAGTACATAGAAAAATTATTAGAAACTTTAACATAATTAGTAAAAAAGGCACATTTTAAATCATTTAATAAAGAAATATCAATGTCCATTTGTTCAGATAAAAATTTTTTAATTTCATCAGAATATGATAAATCAAAATCATTAACATCACTAGTAATATTTGTAGTTACTAATTTTGCTTTAGTAATGATATCCATAATTACTTTCAACTCTTTTAATGGTGGATATTTATTTATTAAGTAATTTTATACCAACCTCATTAACTGGACCAGCCCCAATCGTAATAACTAAGTCATTATCAATAACTTTTTCTTTTAAGAAATCTACTATTTTATCAAAAGAATCAATATACCAAACATTAGGATTATCTTTTTTAATTAAATCAACTAAATCAGTTTCTTTAACGTTATAAATATTTATTTCTCTAGCAGGATATATGGGAGCAATTATTACATTGTCAAATTGTTTTAGAATTTCTGCAAATTCTTCTAAATGTTCTTTGGTTCTAGAATAAGTATGTGATTGAAAAATAGCATAATTTTGATGGCATTTAATATTTTTAACTGAATTATAAGTTGCTTTTATTTCTGTAGGATGGTGAGCATAATCATCATATACTAAAACATTATCATTATATTTACCTAAAAGTTCAAATCTTCTTTTAACACCACTATAACTTTCCAATCCCTTTTTAATAGCTTCTTTATTTACATCATGAACAAGACATAAAAGAGTAGTAGCTAAGGCATTATATATATTATGGTCCCCTAAAATATTTAAATGTACATTTAAATAAAATTCATTATTATAATAAATATCAAATATTGGATGACCTAAATCATCATAAGTAATATTTTTAGCCATTAAATTAGCTTCGTTTTTAATTCCAAAAGTATAAATATTTGTACTATTTTTAGGCTCTATACTCATTGTATTTTGATCATCTCTATTTAATAGAAGATTACCATTAGAAGGTAAAAGATGCGTAAATTTTTGAAAAGAAGCTTTAATATTATCAATGTTTTTAAAGTAATCTAAGTGGTCATCATCGATGTTTAAAATAACTTCACTTGTAGGAAAAAAGCTTAAAAAACTATTTTTATATTCACAAGATTCCATAATAAAAAACTCTTTACTACCAACATGATAATTGCTATTTAAAAGAGGATGAATAGCCCCGATTTGAACAGTGGGATTTTTCTTATCTAACATAAAACATGAAGTAACCATTCCAGTTGTAGTGCTTTTTCCATGAGTTCCCGAAATACATAAAACATGGTTATATTCTTTAGATAATTCTCCCAAAAATTTAGCTCTTTCAACAACTTTTTTTTGCAGTCTTAAAGCCTCTTTTAATTCTTCATGTTCACTACTAATAGCGGATGTATAAATAACGATATCTGCATCTTTAACTAAGTCTTTGTTTTGCCCAATAAATACGGGTATTCCTTCTTTTTCTAACATTTCTGTATTATAAGATGAAAAGGCATCACTCCCAGTAATTATAGCCCCCATATTTTTTAAAATTAAAGCGATACCACTCATTGATATTCCACCAATACCAATAAAATGTAATTTCTTATCTTTATACATATTTTAATCTCCTTATCTATATTATAATATTCTTTAAATTTAATGACAACCTTAATTAAAAAATAATAAGTAAAAAGGTTTGACAAATTTTAACAAAATACAATTGTAAAACGAACAAAAAAAATTTAAAAGTTTTAAAAAAATATAAATGCGCATAAAATCTTATAAGAATGTTTTTTTTAATTAAAAAAAATAAATTTTAAAAAAAATTAGTTTACAAAAATCAAAAAAATTTCAAAAAAAACATTGCTTATATTTTTTTATATCGATATAATGAATTTGTAATTAGGAGAGGTAGTAAATATGAAAGACGACGTTTTAAATGAAATTGTAGTTGTTAAAAGAAGTGGACAAAGAGTCCCTTTTAATGGCACTAAAATAGCAATTGCAATTAAAAAAGGTTATGATAGTGTTTATGAACATTATGACGAAAAATTAGTAAACAAAGTTTACGAAAAAGTTTTAAAAGCAATTACTAAAGATTATCAAGACCGCAAAACAATTGGTATTGAAGAAATTCAAGATATTATCGAAAAAACATTAAAAGTTGCTGATGAAACAGTTTATAAGTCTTTTTCCGAATATCGGGAAAGAAGAGCAGCTTCTCGTGATGCTTTTGTTGTAAAACAACAACATAAATTTGTTAAAGCAATTGAATCTCTAGGGCTTAAAAGCGCTAAAGAAGAAAACTCTAAACGGGAGAATGCCAATGTTGATGGTGATGGACCAATGGGAACAATGCTTCACTTTGGTTCAACAGTATCTAAAGAATTTGCCAAAGCTTATTTAATGGATGCTAAATATGCGCGAGCTCATGATGATGGAACAATTCATATTCATGATTTAGATTTTCTAGCTATGGGAACAACAACATGTAATCAAATTGATTTAGATAAATTATTTAAAAATGGTTTTTCAACCGGTCATGGATATTTAAGATGTCCAAATGATATTATGAGTTATACTGCTTTAGCTGCTATATGTATTCAAGCTAATCAAAATGATCAACATGGTGGTCAAAGTATTCCAATGTTTGATTACTATATGGCTCCTGGTGTTTTAAAAACTTTTAAAAAACAATTAAAGCAAATGATATATGATTATCTTGATTTAGAAGGTTTTTTAGGAGAAATAAATTTTGATGAAGTTTTAGATGTTATAACTAATTTAACTACTATAGAATTTGATCCTAAAGAAGTATTTAAAGATTATATTACTAGTGAAAGATTAGAAGAAATATTTCAAAAAGGTTATGATAAAGCTTTAGCTAAAACCGATCGTATAACTTATCAAGCTATGGAAGCCTTTATCCATAATTTAAATACAATGCATTCAAGAGCAGGTGCTCAAGTACCTTTCTCATCCGTTAACTTTGGTACTGATACATCTCCAGAAGGAAGAATGGTTATTAAAAACTTCTTACTTGCTACTGATGCTGGTCTAGGTAATGGTGAAACGCCAATCTTCCCAATCTCTATTTTTAAATTAAAAGAGGGAGTTAGCTACAATGTTGAAGATCCCAATTATGACTTATTTCATTTAGCTTGTAAAGTATCTGCTAAAAGATTATTCCCTAATTTCTCATTTTTGGATTCATCATTTAATAAGCCTTATTTAAAAGAGGGTGATCCAAGAACTGAAGTTGGGTATATGGGATGCCGTACAAGAGTTATTGGTAATATTTGTTATCCTGATAAAGAAATTACTCCAGGAAGAGGAAACTTATCATTTACAACAATTAATTTACCAAGAATAGGTATTAAACATGGAATTGCCTTAGGCGAAAGAGATAAAGCTGATATGAAAGGCTTTTATGAAGAACTTGATGAAGTACTTGATTTATGTAAAGGTCAATTACTTCAAAGGTTTGATATTCAATGTAGTAAAAGTGTTAATAATTTTAAATTCTTGTTAGGATCTCATGTTTGGCTAGATTCTGAAAAATTAGAACCAGGTCAAAAATTAAGAAAGATTTTAAAACATGGTACCTTATCAATTGGCTTTATCGGTTTAGCTGAGTGTTTAAAAGCTTTAATTGGTGAACATCATGGTGAATCAGAAAAAGCTCAAAAATTGGGATTAGAAATTATTAAACATATGCGTAGTAAATGTGATGAGTATTCCCAAGAACTTAAATTAAACTTTACTTGTCTTGCCACTCCAGCTGAGGGTTTAAGTGGTAGATTTGTAGGTATTGATCGTTCAATTTACGGAAAAATTAAAGGTATCACTGATCGTGAATACTATACTAATTCATTCCATGTTCCAGTATATTATCATACGACTATTCAACATAAATTAGAGGTTGAAGGAAAATATCATAGTCTAACTAATGCTGGTCATATCTCCTATATTGAAATAGATGGGGATACAGCTAATAACGTTGAGGCTTTTGAACATATTATTAGAATAATGCATGATTGTGATATAGGATATGGTGCCGTTAACCATCCAGTTGATAGAGATCCTGTTTGCGGATATGTCGGGGTTATCAATGATGTTTGTCCACGTTGTGGAAGACATGATTTTGAAGGGGTTCCGGTTGAAACAATCAATCATTTAGATTGTAATTGCTAAAATAAATAAGGAGGAGGAATATTATGGAAGCAGTTAAAAATAAAAAATTAGTTGGTGAAGGAGTAGGATTTGAAAGAATCCGTCGTATTACAGGGTATTTAGTAGGTACAACAGAAAGATTTAATAACGCTAAAAAAGCGGAAGAACAAGATCGTGTTAAACATACTGGATTAAATATTAAAGAATTAAAAGACAAAGCCGCATAGGGAGTAAAAATATCTTATGAAAATTAGGCTAGCAGCACCACTTCAAAGTGATAGTGTTGTTGATGGCTTTGGCATAAGGACAGTTATTTGGACACAAGGATGTGCTCATAATTGTCCTTTTTGTCAAAATCCTCAAACTCATGATTTTAATGGTGGCTGTGAATTTGACATTGAAGAAATAAAAGAAGAAATTAAAAATTTAAAGAAGCAAGATGGTATTACTTTTAGTGGTGGTGATCCATTATTTCAAGTAGATGCCACTTTAGAACTTGCTAAATATGCTAAATCACTAGGTTTTAATATTTGGTGTTATACGGGGTTTTTATATGAAGATATTCTAGATATGGGCAAAAAGAATCCTCATTATTTAGAATTACTTGAATACTTAGATGTTTTAGTTGATGGCAAATTTGAAAATGCTTTAAAAGATTTAAATCTGTTATTTAGAGGATCATCAAATCAAAGATTAATTGATGTTCCTAAAACATTAAAATATCATAAAATAGTATTAATTCCAGAAAGCGATAATATTATTGGTAGTTTTAAAGAAAAAAAGACCGAGCTATACATTTAATTTGATAGCTCTTTTTAATATAAAAAATTAGTTGAAAAATTGATAAATTAAAGTTATAATTATTTTATAGTAGTAAAGGGGCAAACAAAATGAATGAAGAAAATAATAATTTGAATGGGACTGTTTTGGGTTCAGTTGATAATGTAAATGCCACACCTAATTTAGAATCTAATAATGTAAATATAGCACCTAATAATGAAATGCCACAAGCAGAAGCTATTGATACACTTACTTCTAATAATGATGGTATAAAAGAAGGTGGTCAATTTTTTAATGCACCAAATAATCCTAGTCCCAATAATGCACCAGTAAATAATTTTACTAATCCTGAAACTTTAGGAAATAGCGAACCAAATTTAATGCCTGGTTTTGAAAATCCTAATCAAATTGGTTTAACACCACCAACTTATTTAGATCCAAACCCAACTCCGTCCCCAGTTAATGAACCGCCAAAACAAAAAAAGAAACAATCTAATAAAATTTTATTTATTGTTATCATTATTTTAGTTTTAGCAGCTGTTGGAGGGGGTACTTATTATGTTTTGCGTTATACTAAATTATTAAATTTCAATAAAAATACTATTAATATAACTCCTAATAATTTAGAAGTTAATTTAGGTGATGACTTACCAGCTGATAATGAATTTGCCACAGTTACGGGAACTAATATAGATAGTTGTACAATTGATAAATCCAATATTGATCTTACTAAAGAAGGAACTTATAATTTTACAATTACATGTGGAAATATTACCAAAACTGGTAATGTAACAATAGTAGATAATTCTCCCATTGATGTATCTTTAAAAGATGCTTATATAGTAATAGGTGATACAGTAGATGCTAAAGATTTTATTAATGATCCAAACGATGATTTAACTTATGAATTTACTGATGAAAATACTGTAAATGATTATTTAAAAGAAGAAGGGGAATATAATGTCCCAATCAAAGTATCAGCAAGTAATAAATCTAAAGAAGTAATGGGTAAACTATATGTTACTAGATATAAAATAAAAGGATATTTAATTTGCTCTACTAATCCTCAAAATGTTTCTAATAGTTCAGCAACAATGACTTTAAGTAATAAATTAAGTGTTGTCAATAATACTACTTTAGGAGAAAATGCTTATGGTAGTCTTGGCTTTGAAATATATACCTTTACTTTCACCGATGAATCAGAATATGCAGGTTATCTTGCAACATATAACTCTGAAGGAAAAGTTGTTATTAATGAAGTTATAGGTGAAAATGTCGTATTTGATGATGATAAAAAAACAATTACCATAACTATTAAAATAGATAATACTAAATTATATACAGAGTATGGTGAATCAATATTTAATAAATATACCGATATGAAAAATCATTTTGAAAGTGATTTGGGGCAAACTTGTATATACCAAAATTAGAAAACGCTAAGTTTTCTTTTTTTATCTTCTATGATATAATCTAAAAAAGAAAGAAAGATTAATATGATTTATTTAGATTATAGTGCTACAACCCCAGTAAATAAAGAAATTTTAGATAGTTTTAATAAAGCTTGTCTAGATTTTCCTGGTAATGCTAATAGTTTACATTCTCTAGGTAGTAATATAGATAAATTAATTGATTCAGCTACTAATCAAATTGCTCATATTTTAAATGTAAAAAGTAAAGAAATTATTTATACTAGTAGTTCTTCTGAATCAAATAATTTAGCCATAAAAGGTATTGCTTTTAAATATCAAAATCGCGGTAAACATATTATTACTACTAAATATGAACATTCATCTATTAATGAAACTTTAAATTATTTAAAAACATTAGGATATGAAATTTCTTATGTAGAATGTGACCAATTTGGTTTAGTTAATATAGATGATTTAAAAAGATTAATTAGAAAAGATACTATATTAATTACTATTACAGCTGTTAATAGTGAAATAGGTATTAAAGAACCTATCGAAGAAATAGGTAAAATCCTAAAAGATTATTCTTGCTTTTTTCATGTTGATTTAACTCAAAGTATTGGTAAAGTAAATATTAATTTAGAAAATGTTGATTTAGCTAGTTTTTCGGCCCATAAAATTTATGGTTTAAAAGGCATAAGTGTTTTAGTAAAAAAAGAAAATGTTTCACTAGTGCCTTTAATTCATGGTGGCAAATCAACAACTATTTATAGAAGTGGTACTCCAGCTCATCCTTTAATTGTATCGATGGCTAAAGCTTTAAGACTTGCAACAACTGATTTAGAAATTAAATATGATTATGTTAAAGATTTAAATAATTATTTAAAAGAAAATTTAAAAAAGTATCCCGATCTTTATATTAATAGTAATGAATATTCTATACCTCATATTTTAAATATAAGTATTAAAGGTATAAAGTCAGAAACAATGATGCATGCTTTAGAAGAAGATGATATTTATATTTCAACTAAGACTGCTTGTAGTGATAATAATGATTATTCAGAAAATGTGTATGAACTTACGAAAGATATGGATAGAAGTAAAAGTAGTATTAGAATAAGTCTATCATATTTAACAACTAAAGATGAATTAGATAAATTTTTAAAATCTTTTGAAAATTGTTATCAAAAATTAAAAAAATTAATATAATATAGTTATTTGAACTTTGCAAAGAAAATATCCTCTCATATTTTATAATAGAGGGAGGGAAAAATGAATAACGTTGAAAGAGCAAGATGTATAATTCAAGAATTCAATAAACATTATCGTCCAATGCCTTGTTGTTGTCCTGCTCAAAATAATGTTGTTCCAGGTAACGTGACATTTACAATAGGTACAGTAACGACAGGATTACCAGGAAGTCAAGCCGCTGCTAGTATAACTGGTACTTATCCTAATTTTATTTTAAATTTAACTATACCTCAAGGAGCTACAGGACCAACAGGAGCTACCGGTCCACAAGGCCCACAAGGTATTCAAGGAATAGAGGGACCAACCGGTCCAACAGGGGCTACAGGGGCTACCGGACCTACAGGTCCAACAGGAGAAACCGGACCAACTGGACCTGAAGCTATAACTGCTTATGGTGGTATTTACAGTACTGACCCCGTTCAAGTTACAATCAATACAGCAAATACATATGAAGAAGTAGCTTTAGACGAAACTTTACCAAGTCAAAATGTTACTTATGAACCAGCTAATAATATTACGATTAATGAAGCAGGAACCTATTTAATTAATTATGATGCATTATTATCTAGTACTAATACTTTAACTGGTTATGCTGCTGTTAGAAGAAATGAAGGTAATTTACCAGCAACTGTTACTTCTGGATCATTAAGTACAACTGCTACAGTACCATTTAATGGTGTTATAATTCAAGAATTAAATGAAGGCGATGTTCTAGATATTGCCGTTACAGGAAGCACAACAGATCCTATTACTGTTAATAATGGTACTTTAGTTGTTAGAAGACTAGGTGACTAATATTTTAAATCCATACACTTTGTATGGATTTTTACTTTAAAAAAAACATATTTATAATTTTTACATAAATTATTTTAGGTGATATTTTGAAAAATTATAAAGTCTGTGTTTATGCTATAACTAAAAATGAAGAAAAATTTGTTAAAAGATGGGTTGATTCCATGAAAGAAGCCGATAAAATAATTGTGTTAGATACAGGATCTACTGATAATACAGTCTCGTTACTAAAAGATTTAGGAATAGAAGTTCATATTCAAGAATTTAATCCTTGGCGTTTTGATGAAGCTAGAAATGCCTCATTAAAATTGGTGCCTCAAGAATATGAAATATGTGTTTGTACTGATTTAGACGAAGTATTTGAACCAGGTTGGAAAGAAAAAGTTGTTAATTCTTGGGATGATAAAGTAACTAGATTAAGATACAACTATAATTGGTCATTTGATGAATATGGTAAACCGGCGACATCTTTTATGATTAATAAAATTCATAAAAATGGTTATTATAAATGGACTCATCCAGTACATGAAGTATTAACCCCAATAAAAGAAGAAAATGAAAAAATATGTCCTGAAGTAGTATTAAATCATTATCCTGATAAAGCCAAATCGCGAAGTAGTTATTTACCTCTTTTAGAATTAAGTGTTAAAGAAGATCCCCTAGATGATCGAAATATGCATTATTTAGGAAGAGAGTATATGTATTATCAAAAATGGGACGAAAGTATTGCAACATTAAAAAAACATTTAAGTTTAAAAAGTGCTACTTGGAAAGATGAAAGATGTGCTTCTATGCGTTTTATTGCTAGATGCTATTATGCTAAAGGAATGAAAAAAGAAGCCAAAGAGTGGTATTTTAAAGCTATTGAAGAAGCACCATATTTAAGAGAAAGCTACATTGAAATTGCCTATTTATTTTATGAAGAAAAAGATTATTTAGATGCCTATATTAACTTAAGAAGAGCTCTAGAGATCAAAGAAAAAAGCAACTCTTATATTAATGAAGAATTTGCTTGGAATAGCTTTATTTATGATTTAATAAGTATTTGTGCTTTTAATTTAGGTTATTATGAAGAAGCATTATATTATGTTAGTAAAGCTATTGTTATGGATCCCAATAATTTAAGATTACAACTTAATTTAGAAGAAATGGAAAAATATACCAAAAAAAGCGAATAATCGCTTTTTTATTCTTTTATTAAAACAGCATGTACAACTAATCTATCTGTTGCATTATTTCCTGTACAGGTTGATAATGTTAATATTTTATCACTTAAAGATACAGGAACATTAAAGTCATAAATACTTCTATCAATAATCATATCTAAATAATCTTGAAATGTTTCATCACTACTAAAATTAGCTATTAAATAGTCATTAGTATTAGGAACAACATAAATAGAAAATATTTGCCATTTTAACTTTTCATATAAAGTATTAAATTCAATAATTTGATTATCAATATCTTTATACCAACTAGCATGTTTTACTTTATAAAGAGTTCCAAACATAACCCCACTATAATACATACTATGGCCAAAAATAATAGTATTTCTACTTAATGTTTTAGTATTAGCCCGATAATCCATAAAGATCCAACCATTATAATCTTTTTCTTTTTTAAAATTATGTTTTAGGTAATAATCATTATCTTTAGCTTGAACAACCGGATAATCAACTTTAGTATTATTAATTTTTAGCCACCCAACTGTTTCTTCATTTATATCTAGCAAATTTTTATATTCTTCAATGATTTCTTTAGTTTCATTTTCTGGTATAATAGGATCTTCAATAATTGGTGGCTTTTCCACAATTTCTTCATTTTTTTCTTTAGCTAATGCTTTATTAATATCATCTTGGATAGATTCAACTTTTTTCATTGAAGTATAATTTAAACAAAAAACATATAAAACAATTGAGCTAACTATAAAAAGAGAAATAAAAATACATGTTTTAATAGTACTTATATGTATTTGACTCATTAAATTATTTTCTAAATAATCTTCACTATAATCAATTTTAAATTTAATACCAGTTGTTTTACTATTCTTTTTATTTAACTTTTTCAAATATTCAATTAATTCTAAATCATTAATATTTTGTTCAATATAAATTTTAATATTTTTAATTTTTAAACTATTTAGTATATCTAATACATTTTCTAAATCATTTTTATTTAATTTATTAATATAAATAGCTTTTAAATATTTATTAATATTTAAGAAAGCTAGAAAATCTTCTTCATCTTTTTTAGATAACGGAAATGTTAAAGTAATACTAGATTTATAATAAAGAGAAGAGAAGTTTTCTAACATATTATCTTTCATAAAATTACTATTAAATAAAATTTCACTTCGAGAATCTACTATAATTCCTTCTTTATCTAATAATTCAATTAAAAATGTCGGTATATTATATAAAGATACATATTTAATATTATTACTGTCAATAATTGTTTTACAAATATTATAATTAACAATTCCTTCTTCTAAAAGATATAAATTTTTAATATCTTTGATATTTTGAGTTATATTAAGAACTAAAGGAATAATATTAAACTCTTTAATAACAAGGGTATCAATATGATAATTTATTACAATTTCTTTAATAAAGTTATGAATTAAAATTTTATTTTCATTAATATATTCTTCACTAAAAAGTAATTCATCACGACTAATAATATTGGTATTTATTAGCATTTTTTCTTGAGTTTTCACTCTTTTTCTTTCTTCAACTAATAATTTATTATTTTTTATTTGAAAAAGGATTTTGCTCATAAATTACACTCCTATATTATATATAATAACACAATTTTACATATTTTAATAAAAAAATTAAATTTATTGTAGTTTTTTGTATTTTTATGATATAATCCTGAATTTATCAGTTTTTAAATACAAATGCAGATTTTATAAGGGCTTAAGCCACAAAAAAAGTGCGTACTATG
>CANQZQ010000026.1 GCA_947628375.1 uncultured Bacilli bacterium | reverse complement strand
CATTTTCAAATTTTGTTTCATAGATTTTACCATCTTTATAAATAGTAACTGTGACCCATTTAGATAAAGCATTAACAACAGATGCACCAACACCATGTAATCCACCACTAACTTTGTAGCCACCACCACCAAATTTACCACCAGCATGAAGAACTGTATAAACTGTTTCAACTGTAGAAATACCAGTTTTAGGGTGAATTCCAACGGGAATACCACGACCATTATCTTTAACCGTAATAGAATTTCCTTTATTAATAATTACTTCAATATGATTACAAAAGCCCGCTAAAGCTTCATCGATAGCATTATCAACAATTTCCCATACTAAATGATGTAAACCTTTTACATCAGTAGTACCTATATACATACCAGGACGTTTTCTAACGGCTTCTAAACCTTCCAAAACTTGAATATCACTTTCATTATAATGTAAATTTTCTTCTTTCATTAATATTCCTCCCTTATTTCATTATTTTCTACTTTAAAAATAGAAGCTTTTAATAGTAAATTTTTATCTAAACGATCTAATTCAGTTGTTGTTATAAAAGTCTGCATATCAGTATTTAATAAATTAATGATATTTTTGACTTTTTCATTATCTAAGGCACTAAATAGATCATCAAGTATTAATATAGGTAAAGTATTTTTTTCTTTAGAAATTAACTTAATTTCCGCTAATTTAAAAGCAAAAATAGCATTTTTCTTTTGGCCATTACTTCCCCATTCAGAAATATCTTTATCATCAAGTGTAAATGTAACATCATCATGATGAATACCATACAAAGTTTTTCCTAAAGTTAATTCTCTATTATAATTCTTATCATAAAGTTTAATAATATCATCAATAGACTTATTTTTATAATCAGAATTATAAATAATATTAAGTTTACCATTATGGCAAATACTTTGATATTCATTAACAATAAACTCATTGATATTTTTAATAAATTTATCTCTTAATTCAAATATTTTAAAACCATATTCAACTAATTTTTTAGTTAAAATATCTAAATACTCTTTGGAAGCATTACCATTAATATACAAATCTCTTAAATAAAAATTTCGCTGTTTTAAAATTTTATTATAATTATTAAGATAAATTATATATTCTTTTTCTATTTTACTAATTTCAATATTAATTAATTTTCTTCTTACTTGTGGAGATGAATTAAATATTATTTGTTCATCAGGTTCTAGTAAAATAACATTAATATTAGTTATATAATCACTTACTTTAGAAATAATATTATTATTTATCTTAACTTTTTTACCTTCTTTATTTAAGATAACTTGATAATTATTTTTTGTTTTTTCTTCTATTTCTCCTTCTATTTTAGTACTTAATTCACCATTTCTAATTAACATTTTATCATTATTTGTTCTAAATGATTTAGTTATCGATAAAGCATATATTGCCTCGACTAAATTAGTCTTACCTTCACCATTATTACCATAAATGATATTTAAATGATTATTAAATTTTAATTCTAGATGTTCATAATTTCTGAAGTTGGTTAATTTTATAGTGTTCAATTTCATAATTTGCCCTTCTTTTATGTTCTATTTAACAATCATCGTATTTAAGTACTCCTATACCTATATACAATTATAACACAAAATAAGGATATTTTAAACAAAATTTGTATTTTTTGACCATTTTAAATAATTATTTAATTTTATTGTATAAATTAGCATTTTTTCAAAACTATATTTTGAAATATTAACGATAAATTCTTGATTATTTATACATTTTATTGTTAATTTATTATTCTTTATTTCATAATCAACTATTTTATTAGCTACTATAAATAAACATTCTTTATTTCTTAAACAATCTATTTGTAAAAGAATAATATTTTCAGCTTCTGATATTAGTATTGGGACTTTATATTTTATATTTAATATTTTTTTAGCACTTTTTATTCTTCCTTCCATACTACTTCCATGGAGCAAACAATTGGTTTCTAAAATAGATTTTATATTTTTGTTGATAACTATTGTTTTTTTAACATCATAAACAATAGTATTTTGATCTTGTTTTAAAATAGCAATTGTTTGATCATTAATAATATAATTTTTCATAATCCCTCCTGAAATTAAGGATTACTATAACATAAGCTTTTTAAATAATTTGTCGAAAAAAATAAAAGCTTTAAAAAAAAGAGTTTTTTTACTCTTTTAATAAGTTTTTACAGGTAATATTAACTCAATTAATGATTCATCTTGAACTGATTTAATTAAAATAGGTTTATCATCACCATTCATTAATAATAAAATATTATTATCTTTAATTACTTTTAAAGCTTCAAGCATATATCTTGAACTAAAAGCAATTTCTAATTTTTCTTTATTATTACATTCAATATTAATTTTTTCTTCTGTTTTGCCTATTTCACTGGCACTAGATGACACAATCATTAATTTATCAGTGATTGCTAATCTAACAATATTTTTATCTTTGCTTTGCGCAAGTAAGGATGCCCGATCAACAGCGTCATTAAATTGTTTTAAATCTAGGTTAATCATATAAGCAAATTCTGAAGGAATAAAATGATTTGTATCAGGATATTGACCACTTAATAAATTAGTTTGAAATTCAATATTATGATATTTAAATAAAATTTTGTTATTGAAAATATGAATAACAACATTATCACCATCATTAGTAAGAATTTTTTCTAATTCATTAATACTTTTACCAGGAATTATAATATTAATAGCGTTATTAACCATGGAATCAAGAAGAATATTTTTTTTCGCAAGACGATATGAATCGGTAGCAATACATTCTAAACTATTACCAGCAATTTTTAAATTAATACCAGTAAATAAAAGCCGAGATTCTTGTGTTGATACAGCATAAGAAGTTTCATTAATCATACTTTTTAATACTTCATCTTTTATAACAATTGGTTCTTTTGATTCACTTAAAGCAATTTGGGGATAATCTGATAATTCATAACAATTTAAGCTATATTCATTATTATCTGTATATATTTTTATTTTAGTAGTATCTTCTGCTTCAAATGTAATTATATCTGATGGCATTTTTCGAATAATTTCTAGTATGTATTTACTGCCAATAATCATACTTCCTGTTTTTTCAATTTTTTTAATATTTTTTTCATCAATTGTAATTCTAATAGATAATTCAGAATCACTAGCAAAGAGACTAAGAGATTCATTAGTCAAATCAAATTTAATACCATTTAATATAGGGATTGTTGTTCTTGTGCCAATTGCTCTTGTAACATTTGTAAGAGCCTCTAATAAAGTATTTTTATCAATAACAAATTTCATAAATCATTCCTTCTTTCTTTTATAGTTTTTAATTATTATTTTTTATTATAGTGTTAATAATGTTGATAACTTCTTTTTTTCTTTTAAATTCTTAAAAATTTAATGTTAATAACTCTTTAATTTTCCACAATATTATAACTTAGATTTAATTTCTTTTAACATATTATCTAAAGTGGTATTATTTTGAAGTTCCTCTTTAATTTTTTCACAACTAGCTACAACAGTTGAATGGTCCCTTCCACCAAATTCTAAACCAATTCTTGCTAAATTTTCTTCCGTTTCAATCCGGCATAGATACATTGCTATATGTCTTGGTCTAGCAATATTATTACTTCTTCTTTTGCTTTTTAAATCTTCTACACTTATTTTAAAGAAATCAGCTACTACTTTTTGAATATGCGATATAGTATTTTCTTGATAAATATTAGTATCGACATAATCTTTAATAGCTTCAATGGCAAAATCTAAGTTAATATATTCAGGTGTATAAAGGGCTGTAAATACTAATAATCTATTAATTGTTCCTTCAATATGTCTTACATCACTTGGACAAGCATTAGCAATATATTCAATAACATCTTTATTAACTTTATCTTTAATACTTGTATTTTGGATTTTTTGTTTAATTATTTCACATCGGAGTTCAAAATCAGGTGGATGAATATCAACAGGTAAGCCCCATTTAAATCGACTTCTAAGTCTTTCTTCTATTTTCTTTAAGTCATCTGGTGAACGATCACTTGAAATAATTATTTGTTTATTAGCTTGATGAAGAGCTTCAAAAGTATGAAAGAATTCTTGTTGTGTCATTGGTGAATCAACTAAAAATTGAATATCATCAATAATTAAGACATCAACATTACGGTATTTATTTTTAAAATTATTAGCATATTCAATTGAATCTTTTCCTTTATCTAGTTTCGATAAATCAACATATTCATCACGAAAATCACTACTAGTAGTATATAAAACTCTTTTTTGAGAGTGTTCTGTTATATAATTACCGATGGCATTCATTAAATGGGTTTTCCCAGTTCCACTTTTACCATATATAAATAATGGATTTCTAATAGTACCTGGTGATTGAGCAACGTTCATTGCGGAGATAAAAGCAAGACGATTAGATTCCCCAACAACATAATTATCAAAATTTAAATTTGTTTTTAAATTAGTATTCCAGGTTATTACTTGATTGTTATTTTCTTCTTCTTTAGTAACTTCAAGATTAGTTATATCATTAAGTTCATCTTCTGTATAAAATTTAAATTCATAATTAATACCGGTAAGTGAAAACATTGTGCTATCTATTAAATCTAAGTAAGTAGTTTTTAATATTTGTTTATGAACAGGTAGAGGTACTTTAATTGTTATTTCTTTTTCATCAATATTTACTAATTCTAAATCATTAAACCAGGCAGTGTAAGTTCCGGGACTTACTTCGCTTTCAATTTCATTTAAAAATTGTTTAAATAATTCATGTGTTTTCAATACCTCACCCCACATTCATTTTATATCCCAATTTCATTTTAACTTAAATGAATTTTTATTACAAGAAAAAAGTTATTAAATATCGTTTTCAACAACATTTTCAACACTCTTTTCATGGATAATATCTATATTACATAAACTTTTCAACATTTTCAACAAAATTTTATTAACTTTTAAACATTTCGACATTTTGAGTTAAGTAATTAAAATGTTGAAAGTGTTGAAAATGTTAATATCTTAGATTTTTACTTAATTTTATACATTATTTAAATGTTAATATAGAGTGGAAAATAAAAAAAGTTATCGTAATTAATAACTTTTCAATTATTATTTTAATAAAATATTCAGTGTTTCATCATATTCTTTATTATCTGATAATTCATAACTATGAATATAACTAACTGTTTTTAAAAATGGAAATTTAGAAGAAAGTTTTAAAAGATGTTCAATTCTAAAATTTTTATCAATATAATCCAAATCCATAAATTTTCCATATAAAATTAAACTTTGTAATTCTTGTAATTCAAATATGTTTAAATAATCTTTTAAAAAATTTCGAATTTGAAATTCTTGCCAATTGTAATGTCTTGCTAAAAAATTAATATAGCCATTTTCTAATTCTTTGATTTTATCTAAATTATTTTGTTCTAAATAACTATCTGAAAATAATACATTTTTAATAAATTTATAAATAATTACATTATCTTGTAAATAAAATTGTGAATTATTTAGAGAATAATCAATTATATTTTTAATACTAATTCTAAATATTTCTAAGCGATATAAACTTTCTAATTCTTCTTTTTTATTAATATCTAAATTATTATTTTGTAATTCATTATAAAGATTTATAACTTTTTGAATATTTTCTTTTTCTTTTTTTGTTTTAGCTTCAAAAATTTTATATAAAATATCTAATTGAAAATATTCTACTGCATTATAATATGAGTAATAATTATCTTTAGTAATTCCCATTAATAATAATATGGAGTAATTATCTAAATTATTAGATGTATAATAAGAATATATATCAATCATACCTTCATAAGTTATGCCATCTTCTATATAAGTTGTATATCTAAACCGTTCTCTTTCATTTTTTAAAATATCTAAATTTTCTAATCTTTGCTCACTTAATAATTTATTAGTCTTTCTAAAATCTGTTGAAAGAATGTTTTCTTCATCTATTTTGTCTTCTAAAGGTAAAATAGTATCAAATATGACATCTTCATATTTAATGTTATTATTTTCCTCATCATTATTTTTATTATTATCTTTAATATCTAGATAAAATAATATTGATGCCATAATGCTAGACATTATTCCTAAATAGATGCTAAACGCAACTAAAGCAGCGATTAAATGAGCATGATTTACTAAAGTATTAGCTAATTTATTTTCTAATGCTATTTTTAATTGTTTAGTTTTTTCTTTTAATTCTATATTTTTTTTCAATTTTATTCCTTCTTTATTTAAAACGTTTTCTATTATATCAAATTTTATATTTATTGCAATACTGAATTTTCTTGACATTATCCTTATATTAATGTTATATTAATAGGGCTTAGGAAGAGGTGCAAAATGAAAAGAACATATCAACCAAATAATTTAAAAAAAGCAAAAAAACATGGTTTCTTTGCTCGTAAAGGAACAAAGATTATTAATAATCGTCGGAGAAAAGGACGTAAGGAATTAACTAAATAATTTCTTACGCATTTTTTTATTATGAAAAAAAGAGATATTGTTAAAGAAAATACATTATTTAATAATATAATTGCTAAAGGTAGAAAAATAAGTAATAAATATTTTATTATTTGTTCTTTAGAAAAAGATTATCCGAAAAATAATTATGGCATTGCTGTTGGTAAAAAGGTTGGCAATGCTGTAGTTAGAAACAAAATAAAAAGACAAGTAAGAAATATTATTGACCATAATATATTTTTATTTCCAAATTTTCATAATTATATTATAATATGTAAAAAGGATATTCTATCTTTAAATTATCAAAAGATGGAAGAAGAATTAAAAAGTTTAATAAATAAAGGAGAATAGCATGAAAAAGAAATTAATGGTTTTATTTTTAGTGGTATTAGTCTTTTTAACTGGTGGATGTGGAGCGAATGATTATATTAAGGATGATAATAATAAAATTGTTCAATACGAAGTAACTGGTCAAAATCTACCTAATAATATTTTATGTAAACCGGAAAGTGATTCAGAATTATATAAGGTTTATGAAGAATATGATAAAGAATTAAAAATATCAGTTAAAGATTTACCATATTGTAGTGATTTTAAAATAACTTCAACAAAATCATCTAGCATTTGGGATATGATATTTGTAAAACCTCTTGCTTATTTAATTCTAGAATTAGGTAAGTTAGTTGGTAATATGGGTATATCTTTAATAATTGTTGGTCTTTTAATTAGACTTATATTACTTCCTTTCTCATTTAAAACAATGAAACAAAGTAAGAATATGCAAAAAGTACAACAAGATATGCAAAAATTGGAATTTAAATATAGAGGAAGAGAAGATAGAGATTCATTAATGATGAAAAGTCAAGAAATGATGGAGATTTATAAAAAATATGATGTTAAACCAATGTCTGGATGTTTAGTTTCTTTCTTACAATTACCAATTTTCTTTGCTTTTCTATCCGCAATCAATAGAGTACCTGCCATTTTTGAAGATAAGCTTTTAGGTTTCAATTTAGGTATGACTCCATATGTTGGATTATCAAATGGCAATTATCTATATATTCTACTTATTATTTTAATTGCTCTTTCAACTTATTTTTCATTTAAATATACTATGAGTAGTACAGCATCAGTAAATCAAAATAAAGATATGAAAGATCAAATGAAAATGATGACTAATATAATGACAATCTTAATTGTTGTGACTTCCTTTTCATTAACAACAGCTTTAGCTTTTTACTGGATAACAACTTATGCCTTTATTGCTATTCAAACTTACATATTTAAAAGATTATCTAAAGAAAATAAAAAAGAAAAAAAGGATAATAAAAAGGGTAAAATTAAAGATAAGTTAGAAATTAAAAGAGGTATGAAGTATGGAAATAATAACTAAAGAAGGAAAAGAATTAGAAAGTATTTTAGATAGCATTTGTGAAGAGAATAATGTAACTAGAGATGATTTTTACTATAATTATTCAGAAAAGAAAAATGGTTTATTTGGCAAAAATAGTGTCATTACAGTTAAAGCTTATTTAAAAAGTGAATTACTTGGATATACGAAAGAATTTTTAGAAGAATTGTTAACTAATATGGGACTTACAGTTAATTTTGAAACTAAGCTTAGAGATGGAGTCATATATGTTAAGATATATTCATCTAATAATCCTGTTTTAATAGGAAGAGAAGGTAATACTCTAAAAGCTTTGGAGGTAATTGTTAAGCAAAAATTAAGTTCGGAATTTAATATTAGAGCTTATGTTAGTTTAGATGTTGAAAACTATCGAGAAAAACAAGAACAAAGATTAATAAGATTAGCAAGAAACTTAGCTAAAGAAGTAGCTAAAACTAAAGTAGAAGTAGAACTTGATAATATGAATGCATATGATAGAAGAATAATTCATAATGCTTTAACTAATTTTAAAGGTGTTAAAACAGAAAGTATTGGCGAAGAACCATATAGACATGTTGTTATAAAACCTGAATAAATAAAAAAGACGTTGTTTAAATTAACGTCTTTTATTTTCCTTTGTTTGTTGTTCTACTAAATCCCAAAACATTTTTTGTAAACTTTTTTGACAATCATTAAATTTAATACTTTCTTCATAAGATATTGGTGGATAAACTTCAATATCATATAATGTTTTAATAATGTCTAAAAAATCGATGCTATCTAATTTAGCTATCATTGCTAAATTTAATGCATCACAATAATCGCAAAATTCTGTAACTTTCATTAAATATGAATTGTTTCTATTTTTTAAAGCAGCAAATTTTTGCACTAAATCAATCCCATCTTTTTCTAAATTTTTGCGAATTTTTTTAGCAATATAATTATTAATTACTTCATAGTAAGAATTCAATTTTTCATCTTCACCTTTATTATAGGTTATTACTGTAGCATTGGATAAGGCTAAAGCTAATTGTTCTCCTTTTCGTTCATCGTCTGGATTATTTAAAAATTCATTTATAAGTAAATTAAAATAAGTTTCAAACTCACTGAAATTTAGTTTATTTTGATATATTGTTTTTAAAATTTGATTAAAATTCGTTAAATCTTCTTTTGGCATTAATAATTTCTCCTTCATTAAAAATTATTATAACAAATTTTAAATAATAGTGCAATTTAACTTTATTTGTGCTATTATATACGCGTATGTGAGTGGGGATATTATGGAAGATACTATATGTGCAATTGCTAGTTCTTTAGGAGTTGGAGCAATATCAATTATAAGAGTAAGTGGAAAAAAAGCTTTAGATATTGTTTCTAAAATTTTTAAAGGAACTAATTTAAAAGAAGTGAAAAGTCATACAATTCACTATGGTTTTATATGTGATAAAGATGAAGTAATTGATGAAGTATTAGTAATGGTAATGCGTAATCCTAAAACATATACTAAAGAAGATATTGTAGAGATTAATGCTCATGGAGGAATTAATACTACTAATAAAATATTAGAATTATTATTAGAATCAGGTTGTCGTTTAGCTGAACCAGGGGAATTTACGAAAAGAGCTTTTTTAAATGGGCGGATTGATTTAACTCAAGCTGAATCTGTAAATGATCTAATTAATTCTACATCAAGTAGAGCTAGAAACTTAGCTTTAAATAATTTAAAAGGAACTTTAGCTAAAAAAATTAAGAGTTTACGTAAGGAAATAGTGGATATTTTAGCTAATATAGAAGTTAATATTGATTATCCGGAATATGATGATGTTTTAGTAATAACCGAAGATATATTATTACCAAAATTAAAAGATATATTAAATAAGATAAATAAAATGTTGAATGATTCTAAAAATAGTAAATTTATTAAAGAGGGGATAAATGTTGCTATTGTCGGAAGACCTAATGTTGGGAAAAGTAGTATTTTAAATAAATTATTAGATGAAGATAAAGCAATAGTTACAAATATTGCGGGAACCACTAGAGATATAGTGGAAGGTTCAATTAATTTAAATGGTTTTTTAATTAATTTTATTGATACAGCAGGGATTAGAAAAACTGATGATAAAGTAGAAAAAATTGGTGTTAATAAAAGCAAAAAAGTTATAAAAGATGCCGATATAGTTATTGTCGTTTTAAATGGTCATGAAAAGTTAACTTATGATGATGAGAAAATTTTAAAAAGTATTCCAAATCATAAAAAGATTATTTTTATTAATAAATCGGATTTAAAATTAAAAATTAATTTACCTAATAAATATATTTTAGGAAATACTTATAGTGAAGAGGGATTAGATAGTTTAAAACAAGAAATAATAAATAAATTAAATTTAGAGAATATTAGTAAAGATATGACTTATTTATCTAATGTTAGACAAATTGATTTATTAAAAAAAGCAAGTAAATCTTTAAAAGATGCTATAAAAGGACTTGAAGATGGTCTTCCTGTTGATATGGTATTAATTGATGTTAAAAGCGCTTATGATAATTTGGGAGAAATAACGGGAGATATATATAAAGATGAGTTATTAGATACCTTATTTAGTAATTTTTGTTTAGGAAAGTAGTGATTATATGTATGATGTTATCGTAGTTGGTGGTGGACACGCTGGTTGTGAAGCAAGTAATGCTTCTTCCAAAATGGGTATGAAAACCCTTCTTTTAACAATGAATAAAAATAATATTGCTGATATGCCTTGTAACCCTTCAATTGGGGGAACCGCTAAAGGAATTATTGTAAGAGAAATTGATGCTTTAGGAGGCTTAATGGGTATTGTGGCTGATAAGAGTCATTTTCAAATTAAAATGCTTAATAATAGTAAAGGGCCTGCTGTTAGAAGTTTAAGATGTCAAGCTGATAAAAGAGTATATCCTAAAGTAATGCTTGAATATTTGGAAAGTAATAATAATTTAGAAATAAAAGAAGGTTTAGTTGAAGATTTAATTGTTGAAGATAATAAAGTAAAAGGAATAGTTTTAGCAAATGGCGAAAAAATATTCAGTAAAATAGTTATTTTAACAACTGGAACTTATTTAAAAGCTAATGTGTTAGTTGGTAGTAAAAGTACCCCTTCAGGCCCTCATGGAGAAGGAAGAAGTAATAATTTATCTGATAATTTAAAAAAATATGGTTTAGATATATTAAGACTTAAGACAGGAACACCACCAAGAATAGAAAAAGATTCAATTGATTTTTCATGCATGAGTGAAGAATTGGGAGATGATATCCCCCTTACTTTTAGTCATGATATAAAACCGATATATGATATTAATAAACAACAAAAATGTTATCTTTTATATACTAATGATAAAACGCATGAAATAATTAGAAAACACTTAAAAGAATCCTCGATGTATGGAGGATATGTAACTGGAGTTGGACCTAGATATTGTCCATCAATTGAAGATAAAGTGGTGCGTTTTAGTGATAAAGAAAGACATCAACTATTTTTAGAACCAGAAAGTATATATTATGATGAGTGGTATTTACAAGGATTCTCTACAAGTATGCCAATAGATGTGCAAGAAGAAATGGTTCATTCTTTAAAGGGATTAGAGCATGCGAAAATAACTAAATATGCTTATGCAATTGAATATGACGCTGTTTCTTCTTTACAAATAAAACCGAGTTTAGAAAATAAAGTAATAGAAAATTTATTTACAGCAGGTCAAATAAATGGAACAAGTGGTTATGAAGAAGCTGCTGCTCAAGGATTAATGGCAGGGATTAATGCTTCTTTGAAATTACAAGGAAAAGATGCTTTAATATTACTTAGAAGTGATGCATATATTGGAGTTTTAATTGATGACTTAGTAACTAAAGGAGTAACTGATCCATATCGGATGCTTACAAGTAGAGCTGAATTTAGACTTTTACTTCGTCATGATAATGCTGATTTAAGATTAAGAGAAAAAGGTTATGAAGTAGGATTAATCAGTGAAGAGCAATACCAAAGATTATTAAATAAAAAAGCAATGATTAAAAAATTATTAGAAGATGTAAAAACGCAAAAATTAGTTATTACTAGTGATGTTAAAAAATGTTTTGAAGATATTAATTTTGAAGTTCCTAAAAAAACTATGACATATGAAGAATTATTAAAAAGACCGGAAATTACTTTTAAATTTTTAAGTAATTTTCATAACTTTTTATATGATGAAGAAATTTTAGAACAAGTAGAAATTTTACTTAAGTATAGTGGATATATTAATAAAGCTTATAAAGAAGCTGATAAACTTCAAAAAATAGAAGAAAAACAAATTCCTGATGATATTGATTATAGTAAAATCAAAAATCTAGCTAGTGAAGCAAGACAAAAACTAAGCGAAATAAGACCGAGGACAATTGCACAAGCATCAAGAATTAGTGGAGTAAATCCCGTGGATATCTCTATTTTAGCTATTTATTTAAAAAAGGAATATAATCATGAATAAAGAAGAATTTTTAAAATCTTTAGATGAATTACATATTAATTATGATAATAAAATGTTAGAACAACTAGAAATATATAGAGAATTTTTAAAAGAATATAATACTCATACTAATTTAACTGCTATCAAAGATGATGAAGGTATTTATTTAAAGCATTTTTATGATTCACTTACCATAGTTAAAGCAGTTAATTTAAATAATATTAATAATTTATTAGATATTGGCACAGGAGCAGGTTTTCCTGGAATGGTTATTAAAATATTTTTTCCTAATATAAATGTTTATCTATTAGATTCTAATAATAAAAAAATTAAATTTTTAGAAGAACTAAGTAAGAAATTAAATATTGATGTAACATTAATTAATAAAAGAGTAGAAGATTATGCTAAAGATAATCTAAATAAATTTGATATCGTAACTTCAAGAGCAGTGGCTAATTTAAGAGTATTATCAGAATTAAGTCTTCCTTTAGTTAAAAAAGAGGGATTATTTATTGCTTTAAAGGGCAATATTGATAAAGAATTAAATGAGGCTTTAGAAACAATTCAAATATTAAATGGAAAAATAATTAATATCACTACATTTGATTTATTTAATAATGAAGGTATAAGAAATATTATTGTTATTAATAAAATTACTGATACATCTATTGATATTCTAAGAACTTATGATAAGATTGTTAAAAAGCCTTTGAAAAAGAAGTGATTTTACTTTTTATATCTTTGTTATTCATGTGACTTAAATTCTTGAATTAATTTAGCTGGATAAATTTCATATAAATTAAATGTATTAGTTTCTATTTCAAATGGTTTAAAATCTTGTAATATTTTTTCTTTTATTGATATTATTTTATTATAATCTTTATCTATATGTATAGTAATATGAAAATTATAATCTTTAGGATTATATCTTTCACTTGGTAAAACTTGATATATTTGGCTTTGCAATAATTTTAATTTTTCATTTTTTTGAACACTAAAATATAAGACATAGCTATTTTCTTTACCATTCATTATTTGAACATCATTTATATTAACTTTTAATTTAGGAAACTCAATTTGTGATAAAGTATCAAATACTTTTGATTTTTCTTCAATATTCCAAGCCGACAAAGTAATATGATAAGGAAGAGTATCAGCTTTGGTGCGATCAACATTTTTTCCAAAAGGGACCTTACATAATTTTTCATTAATTTTGTTAGTGTAAAAATTTATTTTTTGAGTATTTCTATCATCAAAAGTTAAAACAAATGTTATTCTTTCATTCATGGTTTAAAATATCCTTTCATTTATTTTTCTAATAATTATTTTAAATTATTAAAGTATATAGTGTCAATTAATAATAAAATAGTAGAAATTAAAATATATTTTTGTTACAATAAAGTCGTAATTAAGGAGGGTTTAGAATGTATAAAACAAAAAGAATTAGTAGCATGCTTGCTCAAAGATTAACTTGGTATGCGGAAGCAAATAGTGATATCACTCAAATAAAAGATCCCAATATATTACATAAATTTGCAGAATTACAACATAAAAATGAACTTATAATTTCTTCTTTTTTAAATAAGATCTTTCCTGATGATATGATAAAAGATGGAATGATGTCTATAGGTAAAGGTGGAACGTGTGTATCGTTAACTAACTTTACAAAAGATAAAGACATTGCTTTAAGTTTTGAAAGTTATGCTACATCAACATTAATAATTAGAACTGATATAAGTGTTAAAGATGGTGATAATTGGACTGACATTATGGATATTCAAACTAAACCTTTAAATAGTGATGCACCGATGATAAGATATGTTAAATATCCCCCAATAAGTGTTGATATGTCTATAAGTGAATGTAATGTTAGTTTCTTAATTCCATATAAAGAAGGTTATTTATATTTTTCTAATTCGAATGATTTACAAGCAAATATGGTGGCCTATATTGAAAATAAAGAAGCAGTCCATAATTTATATGAAGCAAAATTTTATATCAGAGATAATAGCATAGAAACAAAAGAAGTGGATTTATCTGATATGGAAGTTGGCGAGTTATTTAATTTATTATTATCTAAAAATTATGAAGTTTTATATGATAGAGTAAATAACCGTGGTTTAAAGTAAACTTAAGATTAAGTTTCTTTTTTTTAAAGTTGTGTTAAACTTTATGACTGATAATGATATTCGGCATATGCAATATTTAAATCAATAGGCATATTAGTTGAA
>CANQZQ010000025.1 GCA_947628375.1 uncultured Bacilli bacterium | reverse complement strand
CAGCCACATTCCGTAAGCATTTTTTTAGCATCATAGCAAGAATTGATATCACCATTACCAATAACAGGGATAGAGACGTTTTGTTTAACCTCTTTAATAACCCGCCAATTAGCATGACCAGAATAACCTTGACTCCTAGTTCTACCATGAACAAATATAGCACTTGCCCCAGCAGATTCACAAACTTTAGCAATTTCTGTAGCATTAATATGTTTATCATCCCAGCCAATTCTTATTTTAACAGTAACGGGAATAGAAACGCTTTTAACAACATTTTGCACTATTTTTCTAACAAGCTCTGGATCTTTAAGTAAACTACTACCTGCTTTACTTTTAAGGGCAATTTTAGGAACAGGACACCCCATATTGATATCAATGATATCAGGGTGAACTGCATCTTCTACAATTTTCGCGGCCTTTCCCATTGACTCGGGATCACCACCAAAAATTTGAATAGCAATCGGTCTTTCGCTTTCCTTAAATTTTAAAAGCTCAAAAGTTTTTTTAGAATCATAAATTAAAGCTTTATCAGAAACCATTTCAGAAACTACTAAACCAGCACCCATTTTTTTACAAATAGTACGATATGTACTTGATGTATATCCCGCCATGGGAGCTAAAATTATTTGATTTTTAATTTCCACATTACCTATTTTCCACATAAAAATCACCTGATAGAATTTTTTCTAAATTTATTATACTATTTTACTTATTTCTAAACAAGCGAACAATGGTAATTTTTACTTATTTTAAAGATGAAATAGATTTACAATTGGTGAAGGTGAAGGATAACGATTTAACATAATTTAGGTTTTTATTCTGAGCAATTAATAAGAGACTTTAAAGAGGATATTCATAGTCAAATTTTAGGGGAAAATTTTGAAGCAGAATTAGTCGATTCAGCTAGCCAACTTAATTTTTTGAAGACGATTGAACCATCACTTAAAAGAAATCGTTAATTAAAAATATAGTTAGTACTAAATGTATTAACTATATTTTTAATGTTACTTCGTCATAATCTTCAAGTAAAAAAGCATTGGCATCATCGGTATCAACATGAAGTTCTAAGATGCCATTTTTAGTAACTTTAACTTCGGCATCAATAATGCCACTTTTAATACCATCTATTTTTATTTTGACTATATCTTGATCTTTTACTCCAAGCTTTATAGCGTCATTCTCATTCATATGGACATGTCGATTAGCAATAATTAAACCTTTTACATCTATCTTTCCTTTATTTGTTTCTAAAGTAATATTTAAACTATCAGATAGATCCCCACTTCTTCTTACTGGTGGATTTAAATCTAAAACTCTCGCATCTTTTTTAGATATTTCAATTTGATTATAACACCGACAAGGGCCAACTACTCTGACATTAGGAATAATTTTATCCCCATTTCTAATAGTTAATGTTTCTATAGCAGCATATTCACCAATTTGAGATAAGTCATTTCTTTTAGTCATTTCTTCATCAAATAATATATCATAAACTTCTTTAGTTAAATGAGCATGACGATTACTTACTCTGGCCTTTATTGGTATTTCCATTATAATCACCTTAAACTAATTATATATTATTTTCAAATATTTATAAATAATTTTTTAAGTATAAATTCAAAATAAATTAAACATACTAAAAATGGTGATAAATAATGAAGAAACCTGGATGTAGTAAATGTAATGAAGCACAAACTCAAGGTAGATGTTATATTGATGAAGAAACAGGTCTATTATGTGTTGAACTTGTTAAAAAAATTGAACTACCTAAAGGTAAAAAAGTATTGGTACCTCAAATATGTACTGAATGTGGCACTACCGAATGGATTACCATTGATACTTGTGAAGAAAATGAAAAATCATCCGATTAAGGATGGTTTATTCTTTTTATCATAATAACTTTATCATTATCATAAGTTATCTCATATATATCATATAAAGTATCGGTATCATCATAAATAATTTCATTATTGAACTCTAATATTAAATTTTCATCTAAATTATAACCTACTTTAGCATATTTTAATAAATAACCTAATATAGCTCTTTTATGGGTAAATAAACAAATATTATCATCTTTTATTTTGTTAATAAAATTATTAAGTCTATTACCAACATCAATAAGTGATTCGCCGTTAGGTAGTTTATAAGTAAATTCATGATCTTGAAGGCCTTTAACCATCTTCATATTTTTACTGCCTAAATCCCCTACTTTACAATCATTTAATTCTTGAGTTAAATTAAGTGGTAAATCTAACTTATTTGCTAAATATTTAGCAGTATCTAAAGAACTACTTTGCATACTAGTATAGATAGATTTAATATTTTCTAGATAATTTAGTGAACTAATTTTTTGAGCTATCTCTTCTCCTTTTATACTAAGAGGGCGAATACTTCTTATTAAATCAAGGTTAGAATTATTTAAATAATCAATATTATCAAGTAAAAGATTATTACTAATTAAATACAGCTTCATCTTCTTTTTCGCCTTCTTCTAAATAAGTAATGTCTTCTTTTTTAGAAGTCATTTTATCGACATCAACATTTTTGATGCTTTCAAATCTTTTAGTAATTTTCTCAGTTGTTGTATGCAGTTCATCTAAACTTTGATTAACGCTTTTAACACTTCTTGAAAGTTTATCCCAACGATCTTTATAACGATTAAACTCAACTCCTAATTTATCAAGTTCAGTGTGAATAATTAAAGCATATTTATCTCTTTCCATATTTTTTAAAATCATACTAATAATCGATAAAGTACTAATTAAAGTAGTTGGTCCCGTAATCCAAACTTTTCTTTCATAAGCATAATTAATAAGTTCAGGATGATAAGCATTAATCTCTGCAAATAAAGCTTCAGCCGGTAAAAACATAATGGCTTCATCAGAAGTTTCCCCAGGAATTATATATTTACTACTAATATCATTAATATGTTTTTTAACATCATTAACAAAGTTTTTTTCAAATAATAATCTTTCTTCCCGACTACGATTTTTATCAACCATTTTTTGATAATTTTCTAATGGGAATTTACTATCAATGGCAATAGTTCCTAAAGGAGATGGAGCATATAAAAGGCAATCAGCAATACTTCCATTACTAAGTTTATGTTGGATACTATAAATATTTTGTTTATCATTAATGGAAGCAGGGCCAAAAGCATTATTTAAAATATATTCTAGGTTAACCTCACCAAAAGTACCTCTTGTCTTTTTATCAGTAAGAACGCTTTGTAAAGAAACAATCTCCGTACTTAGACCATCTATTTTCTTTTGAGCTTCATCTATTTTATTTAATCTTTCTAACACATTAATAAATGTTTTATTACTTTTTTCAAAATTTTCATCTAATCTATTATTAACATGATCGTTTATTAAATTTAATTTATTTTCAATTTTACTTACTAAAACTTCAAAATCACCACGTAAATCTTTACTAAAATTTATTTTAAAATCAGCAATTTCTTTATTAATATTAACTTCTACTCGGCCCATTCTTTCAATCATATCTTTGCTACCATTATTTTTAATTAAAATTAATATTAGTAAGATTATAACTAAAACGAGTAAACCAATAATTATATATTCTAACATGTTATCACTTCCAATTATATTTTATCTCAAAAAGAAAAGTTTGTAAAATACCAAACTTTTTCTTCTATAAACCTAATTTGCTATAATAATTATTCATTATTATTTTACGGCTCATTTCAATTTTATTTTCAACAACATTAATCATAGTTTTAACATAGTCATCATCAACGGTAACGCCATCTTTCGGAACAAACTTACCCTTAGAACGATAATATGTACCTTTATCAGTTACCCAAGATTTACTACCAAACATAGCAAGTCCACCTTCCGTACTTAAAATATCTTTACCAATAAATAATCTTGAATCATAAGGAATTGCAAAAGCATTATATATGGTTGGAATAACATCTATTTGACTACCAACTTTCGATACTTTAACTGTATCCATTTCACTATTCCAGAAAATAAATTTACTATGATTAATTTCGACGTCCTCATCTTTTTCATAAGTGGCTGCTTCATTAACTTCCCATGCTTCTAAATCATAAGGATAATGATCACCAACTAAAGCGATGACAGTATCTTCTAGCCTTCCTGCTTCATCTAGCTTTTTAATCAAAGATTCTAATGCTCTATCAAGTTCCATTTGAGCAGCAAGATAAGTAGCAATACGGTCTGAATAAGGAAGATTAAAAGCTAAATATTCATCTTTATGTTTTTTAGCCATTTGATTAGAATTAAAGCCATCATATGAAGAATGTCCAGAATTAGTAGCATAGAAAACCATAAATTTATCATCATTTATATAATCACTTACAGTAGCATCGATCATCTCTACATCACTTCTAGGCCAAATATCACAATTAATTAATTTTTCTAATCCCGTATTACAAGCTTTAAAATTAGTAAATCCTAAACTTGGTAAATAATTATCACGATCTTGGAAAGAAGCATAATTATTATGATAAGCATAAGTATTATAATTTTCACTTTTAAATTTGGTAGCAATTCCTAAAGGGAAAGATATTTTACCACTTCTAAATTTACTTAAAACATCTAAGCTTTGAGCATATAGGCCAGTTAATTCTTGAAATTCTCCCCCAATAGTACTATAAATAGTTGGAGTATAAAAATTATCAAAAACAAAACCAGAATTAGCCAGTTTATATAATGTTGGGGTAAGTTCTTTGGAAACAGCAACTTCATTAAATGATTCAGCCATAAATAAAATTAAATTCTTATCTTTAAAAATACCTGTGTATTCATTTTGTTTAGTACCCAAATCATTTTTAAAATACTCATGCATACTTTTAATAGTACTATTTGTTTCACTAGCTATTAAACTATCAAAATCAATATCTAAGTTATTATAGCCATACTCTTTTGGCGTATTGTCATCTTCTTTATTTAATGGATTATTAACATTAGTGTCAATCTTTTGCTCAAAGCCAAAAATGGTTCTTGTAGTATCAAGGAAGAAAGAATTAAAAACACCAAGAGTTTCCATATTTGCGTTAACATCATTAATATCATGATATAAAGTATATGGTGAAAAATTAGCGCTCTTATTAATATTTAAACCTAGAAGATAAATACCAAAAGTAATTAGGGTAAGTAATAAAACAAGACAGCTTTTTTGCCATTTAAAACGACGGAAATTAATTTTCTTATGAAATATTGTAGTTAAAATAAAAGGAATAAAGAAAGCTATAATACCAGGAATTCTTCTTAACGTTTCTATTACTCCTTTTGAGGCAAATTCAGCAACTTGATCAGCTACTTTAAATGCTCCCCAAGAAATATAACAACCAAAATAATCTCTTATTACATACTCAGCACTAAACCATATAGTAAACACTCCTAATATGACCATAAAGATAATTCGATTAGTTTTTTCGTTTTTAAATAAACATGTTAGAATACTTAATATTAAACTAAAAGGAATTAAAAATAAAATCATATTAATATTAGATAATCTAAAAATATGTTCATAAAGTAAAAAACGAAATAAAAATTCCATAAATATAAAACTAATTAAATAAACAAAAAATAAATGTATCTTTTTCATACTCCCACTTTCTTTATATGATAAGTATAGCACTTAAAATATAATATTTCACTAAATTTTTAAGACTTTACATCAAAAAAAGGAAACTTTTCTATTTCCTTTTTAAGTATTACTTTTTAATATCGTTAGTAAAAAATACTAGATTGATATCAAAAGAAAATATGTACTAAGTAATACCTGTGTACATATTTTTATTTTTAACATATTATTTTATTTTATAGTACCAGTTTTTGACAAATTATCATCATCTTTTTGACTATTTAAAGCCATGCCGACTACAAAAATATATGATAAATAATAAATCCAAATCATTAAAACAACGATACTTGCAAGACTTCCATATAAAACATTATATGAGGCATAATTATTAACGTAAAGAGAAAATATTTTCGTCCCAAGGATAAAACCAATGGTAGTAAATATTGCGCCATAGTTAATGACTCTTTGTTTTGGCTTTTTATCTGGGGCTATTTTATATATTATTTTAATAATTACAAAGATTATTAGCCAAGTAATTGGACCTTCTAAAAGATTAAAAATAGCAATTATTTGATTAGATATATCAGGATTTAAATTAACCTCTTTTATTAAAGATATAATGGTATTACCAAAAACAGGAACAATTAACATAAAGATAAATAAAATAACGATTAAAAAACTCATTCCTAAAGCTTTAAATCTTCTTTTAATCCAAGCACTATTTTCAATGCCATAAATTGTATTACTAGCAACAATGATAGAATCAGCACCATTACTAGCAATATAAAACCCAATTAAAACTGTAATAAAGAAATGTATTCCCACTTGACGACTTAAATTAACACCTAAAACTATATTAGCTATTTCTTTGTTAAAAGAATTAGCAATAAAATTATAAAGAAAATCAACGGACAAATTTAGTATTGAGGCACCATAACTAATTAAACTTAAACAAGGAATTATAGCTAAAACAAAGAAGAAAGATAAATTACCAGGTAAAATAACCATATTAGGTTTTCTTAAAACTCTAATGATATTTAAGAAGAATTCTTTAACTTTTGATTTGGCTTTATTAATTCTTTTTTTCACTTTGAACACTCGCTTTTTTCTTCTTCATATCTTCAATTGCTTCGGTTAGAGCATCTTCAATGGTTTTTAAATTATTTTCTATAAAACTATAACCAAATTCAGCACCAAAATCATATGGTAATTTTTTTAACTCTTTATTTAATTTATGAATATAATTAATTATTTGTTTTTGATTGTAACCTATAGTATAAACAACAAATTCATTACCATCACTACGAATAAGTTCACTATTATCAAGTTGGGTTTTAATTAATGCATTCGCCGCTCCTTGAATTTGTTTATCCCCTTCTTTTACACCATATTTATCATTTATCTCTTGCAATTTATTCAAATCAACAACAATTATAGCTTGCGGATAAATAGTATTGTTACTCCAAGATTTCATAAAATCACTTAAGTAAGCTCTATTTTTAAGTAAAGTTAGTTCATCAATAAAACGAATTTTTTCATCCTTTTTAAGACGTCTTGCAATTCTAATTTTCTTTGATTTACGATAAATAATGAAGCCAATGGCAAATATTATAATAATTGAAATGATAAAATATTTAGCAAGTGAATTTAAGAAGCTACCATTTTTAATAGTTTCTATATGATTATTAATTCCTTTATTAATCATAACAAAAGGGTCTAAATAACTAAGATACTTATTTAATAATCTATTTAAATTATCATATTCACTTTTTATTTTAAAATTATAATTATTATTTATTAAAGTATCATACTTACTAACATAATTGTCTAGTTTTTTATCTTTATAATAATCAAAAATATAAGTATCCATAACAATTATTTGATCTTCTTTATTTAATTTAAATAATTCTTTATTATTTTCATAAGTATGAATATCAATATTACCAATATTAGTTAAATAATTTAATAAATTACTATTTTTAAGAACATAAACGCTTTCACCTTGTAAGCTATAAATAGAATTAAATACTTTGTTATTATTACGATTAGTTATAATAGATAAACTAGTAGTAATACCATTAGTAGTTTTATTAAAATTAGAAGTAATACTATTATCAAAATCAAAATAAATATCAACTTTATCTTTATTAATAGCTTTTACTAATTTATCATTATTGCGATATTTTGTAACATCAAAATAAACACCAGAAAATGATGAAAACTCTTGTAAATAAGTAGCTACTATGCCGCCATAATTACCACCCATTATAACTTCATATGGGGAATTATTAACAAAACCATAGTTATAATCAACACTATGAAGACGATCAATATCTGTAGCACTGATATTTAAAGAATCAACAAATATTTTAAATTCTTCTTCTTTTAAGAGAGAATCAATTTTTTCATTCCATTTATTAAAATATTTAGTTAATATACTACTAAATATACTATCTGTTTTGATAAAAGTATAATAAGCTTTTATATCACTTAAATGATAAACAATCTCTAAATTATTTTTTAAAATTTGATCAAGATATTTTATACGTGGCAAAATAGCATAATTAATATTTGTTTTTAAATCAGTAACTAATTTATCGATACTATCATAAGTATTATAAGTTATATTATAGTCTTTTAAATAACTTTTTAAATATTCTAAATCACTATTTAAAACACCAATAGTTTTACCATCTAAATCACTTTGATTAATAATTTCATAAGTTCTTCCTACTAATACATAGTGATCAGTATAAAAAACATTATCCATTGAAGATGTATTTTTAGTATAGTTAAATTTAACTATGTCATTATCAATTTCACCTTCAAAATTAATAGGATTTATTTCAATTTTATATTCTTCTTTAAAATCATTTAAAAAAGTATTAAATATCCCAGAACCATCTTTACTAAAGATATTTTCATCTTTAACAACATAGACATTTTGAACATTATTAATATTATCATTTATCCATGTTCTTTCTTCACTTGTTAGTTTATTTTCATTAGAAACTAAACGATAAATAAAAATCCCGGCGATTAAAATGAAGATAAACGCTACTAATAAGGATATAAAAATATTTCTTTTTTTCATTCTGTTTTTTCACTACTTTCTCTATTACTCCAGATAATAGAACCATTACCATTTGTGTTTCGAGCCCCTTTTAAAATGAAACCTTTTTCAATATCTTCCGTTTTAATAGTTAAATCTAAATCATAAATAAGTAATTCTTCATCAGTAAATAAAGGAGCAATAACTTCCATCGCTTTTTTAGCATCATCTATTTTAGTTGCATTGGTAAAAGTAGCACTAATATAGACTATTGCGTTTTTGACAGTGACAGATGTTTTAACAATTTTTTCATTTTCTTTTAATTTGTTTTGAATTTCATTAGGTAGGTCTTTTCTAAGTTCTTTAACACGACGATTGCAATATGCATCATCACATGATGAATAAAATGATTTTATGGCAATAACCCCAATTATAACTAAACAAATAACAAGAATTATTCCTAAAACAAAGAGAACTTTATTTTCAGCCCATATTTTTTTTATTTTATTCAAAAAATTCACTCTCCTAAGTAACAATATTATACTATATTATAAATTTTATGGCAAACTGTAACCTTTTTTGTAAACTTTTGTCAATTTACTATACTTTAGAAAAAATCTTTAACTTAAAACTCCTTCTTTTACATAATCGCCATCTAAGCTAAAACTTTTAGCATCCGTTATTTTAACAGAGACAATTTCGCCAATAATACTTTTAGGGCCATTTACATTAACTAATTTCATTGTATCTGTATAGCCATAGACTTTATTATTATCTTTTTCCGATTCGCCAAGAATTAAAACTTCAACTTCTTTTCCTAATAATTTTTGATTGCTGGCATGAGAATAAAAATTAACTAATTCATTTAGCTTTTGTAATCTTTCTTCTTTTACTTTCATTGGCGTATGATCTTCCATTCTAGCTGCAGGTGTTCCTTCTCTTTTGGAAAAAATAAAAGTATATGCTCCATCAAATTCACATTTTTTAACCATTTCAAGGGTATCTTTGAAATCTTCTTCTGTTTCTGATGGGAATCCTACAATAATATCAGTTGTAATAGCAACATTAGGAATTCTTTCTTTCATTTTAGTAAATAATTCAAAATATTCTTCTTTAGTATAACGACGATTCATTCTTTTTAAGATTTTATTACTTCCGGATTGAATTGGTAAATGAATATAAGGCATAACATTTTTATATTTACTAATAACGTCAATCATTTCATCAGTAAAATTCCAAGGGTGACTTGTAACAAAACGAATTCTTTCAATTCCTGTTTTAGCAACACATTCAAGTAAATGACTAAAAGTCTCACCAATATCATGTCCATAAGCATTAACATTTTGGCCAAGCAGAGTAACTTCTTTATAACCTTCATTTTTTAATTTTATTACTTCATCAACTATACTCTCTAATTTTCTGCTTCTTTCTTTTCCTCTAGTATATGGCACTATACAATAAGTACAAAATTTATCACAGCCATACATAATGTTAACCCATGCTGTATATTTAGAGTCACGAGTATAATTAATGCCTTCAATAACTTCATCAGATTCAGAATAAACCTCAATAACTTGTTTTTGAAATTTTTCTATTAATAATTTGGGTAAATCGTATAAATTATGTGTCCCAATAACAATATCAATATATTGATGTTTTTTCATTATTTCATTAACTACATCAGGTTGTTCACTCATACACCCCGCAATAACAATTTTTAAATTAGGATTATGTTTTTTTAAATAATGACATTTTCCTAAAAAACCAGTTACTTTATCTTTAGCATTTTCTCTAATGGCACAAGTATTTAATACAATTACATCAGCGTTGTTAACATCAGAAGTATTTTCTAAACCTAAAGCTTCTAGATAATTTCTAATGGCTTCACTATCATGCACATTCATTTGGCAACCATAAGTTCTTAAGAAATATTTTTTCCCTTTTAAAACCGGCTCATAGTTTTCTTTTAATTCAATGTATTTATTGTCACTTTTATTTCTTTTTTTAGCAATTTCTAAATCTGGTAAATGCATATCACCAACTCCCGTCAAATATTCTATCATAAATACTTAATTTTTGAAAGCGGGTCTTGGGTGGAGTTTATATAAGTATTAATCAAAGCATCGACATAAGTCATTGGGATATGTTTTTAAGGGATTTGTAAATTTGGTTGAATGAAATAAAAGTATAACAAACAAAAAATAATATTTTTCCAAAACCCGCTTTCAAGTTTCATATAATATACTTTGCTCTTTTAATTAGCAAGGCTTTCGACAAACGTTGTCAAAACTTCTTATTTTTCGACATGAAAAAGGCCCAAAAATAAAATTTAGAAAATATTAGAATCTAAGATAATTATGTATTACAATTTTTTATTGAACTAAAAAAAGAAGTATAATTTCTTATTTTTTGGAAGACTTTATATATACTTCTTTTTTAATAAACCACGAAAAACAAAGATTTCTTTAATTTATTTTCTTTTCAATTTTTTTCATACCACCCATGTAAGGTTGTAAGACTTTTGGAATATTTATGCTTCCATCTTCATTATAATTATTTTCTACTAAGGCAATTAAACCTCTTGGTGTCGCTACAACAGTATTATTTAAAGAACATAAATATTTAGTTCCTTCTTCATTTTTATAGCGAATACCTAATCTTCTTGTTTGAGCATCACCTAAAATAGAACAGCTACCTACTTCAAAATATTTTTGTTGTCTTGGACTCCAAGCTTCAACATCACATGATTTAACTTTTAAATCAGCTAAATCGCCACTACAACACTCTAAAGCTCTTACAGGAATATCTAGGCTTCTAAAAAATTCAACTGTATAATGCCACATTTTATCATACCAATCCATGCCATCTTCCATTTTACATAAAACAACCATTTCTTGTTTTTCAAATTGATGGACACGATAAAGTCCTCTTTCTTCAAGACCATGTGATCCCCCTTCTTTTCTAAAGCATGGAGAATAACTAGTTAATGTTAATGGAAGATCCTCTTCTTTTATCATTTGTCCTATAAATCTACCCATCATTGAGTGTTCACTAGTTCCAATTAAATATAAATCTTCTCCTTCTATTTTATACATCATAGCTTCCATTTCTTTAAATGACATAACACCAGTTACAACATCACTTTTAATCATGAAAGGAGGAACAAAATAGGTAAATCCTTTATCAATCATAAAATCACGAGCATAAGCAAGTAAACTTGAATGAAGACGAGCAATATCACCTTTTAAGTAATAAAATCCTTCCCCACTAGTTCTACCAGCGGATTCTTTATCTAAACCAGCAAGTTCATTAATGATATCAGCATGGTAAGGTATTTCATAACTAGGGATAGTAGCTTCACCAAATTTTTCAATTTCAACATTTTCGGTATCATCTTTACCAATTGGTACACTTTTATCAATAATGTTTGGAATTACCATCATTCTTTTTTTAATTTCAACTTGCAATTCTTCTTCTTTGGCTTCATATTCTTTAATTGCATTATTAACATTATTAACTTCCGCTTTTATTTTTTCGGCTTCATCTTTTTTTCCTTCACGCATGAGTGAGCCAATATTATCACTTAAAGTATTTCTTTTACTTCTTAAATCATCAGCTTTAGTTTTACATTCGCGATATGCAATATCAAGTTCATATACTTCATCAACTAAAGGTAATTTTTCATCTTGAAATTTCTTTTTAATATTTTCTTTTACTAAATCTTTCTCTTCTCTTATTAATTTAATATCTATCATTTATATTCCTTCTTTCTAAAAAATAAAACCGCAAAATTCTCTTTTTTGGAGCAATTCTGCGGTACCATCCAATATATTACTTATTTGTTTATAACGGTTACAAGCCGGTATTTATTAGATACTCTTGAAAGGAGATTTGCTTATATTTATTTATTAGTTTGCACCACCCACTAACTCTCTTAAAAATAAGATATAAGTTACTAATCTTTCATTAACGATTTATTTAAATCTATTCATTTCTCTCATAACTTGATTTACTTGTTTTTGACTAGGTTTTCTTCCCATGCTAGTCATCATTGCTTCAATCATTTTTTCATTAATCGGAGGATTTTTAGCCATAAATTTTTTAGTAATAACTCTCGATATAATAAAACCTAAAATAACTCCTACTACTAAACCTCCAACTAAATATAATATATTAGCTAACATTATTTATTTTTTCCTTTCTTTTCACTTTTTAATAAATCTCTAATTTCTTCAAGAAGTTGAATATCTTCAGGTTTAGGAGGTAATTCTTCTTTTACTTCTTCTTTTACTTCTTCTTTTTCTTCCTCTTTTTTGTGTTTTTTACCAATTTTTCTTAAATCATTATTTAAAGTGTTAACAATTTTAACAATAGCAAATAAACATATTGCATTAATTAGAAAATCTATTATTGATTGAATAAAAGCACCATACATTATTTTAGATTCGCCAATTGTAATTGCTAAATTAGAAAAATTTTGACCACCTAGGATAATACCAATAAGGGGCGTAAAAATATTATTTACTAAACTAGTAACAATGTTTCCAAAAGCTGCACCAATAATAACACCAACAGCAAGGTCTACTACATTACCTCTAGAAATAAATTCTTTAAATTCTTTTAACATCTTTTTTCACCTAAATTTATTTTATTATATTATAATTCTTTTTTCAAGTATTTATCAAAAAGGAAGAGATTGCTCTCTTCCCAAGGATTAAGTCTATGAAGGTTTTAACGTCTTTTCCTTGACGATTTATTATGCCGCAACTATAAATGGGCTCGATGAAGTTCCAGTACCACTACTTATTTTTACATCGGAGTTTAAATAAAAAACCGGGCGAATATAATGGAAAGTGTCTACTCTTATTTTTTCCATTTTACCATATGATAAAATGGTCCAAGACTGATATTCACCTTCATCTTCACTTCTTCCACTTCGCGTCATCGTCCATTCACGAAACCAATCATAGCCGCCACCTAAATTTAGCCAACTTTTACCACAAGAAGAACTATTGTAACAATTGGAATTTGAGGAATTTGTTCCACTTGCCGCAAAGGAGTAGTAATAGTCACTTACATACATCAAGCCTACTGCAGCTTTAACTTTCTTTGACCATCGGCTAGGGCTTTCTCCATAACTTTGTACAGTTTCTGATTGGCCGGATTCTATTTTGTAAATATTGTCTGCAGATTGATTTAGATTATTACCATAAATTCCTCCATATAACCATTCATGATTGTTATCTATTTTACTATACCAGTTATTTCCTATTGTTAAATATTTTACGTTACTTGTTGTACTATTTATAAACAAATTAGTATCTCCTTGATAGCCTTTATTTAATCCATTTGATAGACCATTAATTCTTTTATAAATGTCCGTTTCTGGCCAATTAATATCATTAGTTGTCACATTATTCCACTCAAAGCCATAATAACCATATTCGGTACTTTCAATAACCTCTCTATTTTTAATTAATTTCATTTGGCCATCTGTTGTAATTCCAATAATTCTATAAAGATACTCATTATTTAAATCTAGTTTGTTTCCTGAGCTTTTTACACATTGCGATGGATCATCATAGCCAAAACATACAAAGTTTTCAACTTTGCCATCACAATCGTTTGGTTTTCCAGCAGCTCCGTCAAAGCACAATCCTACAAACCTGTACATATCTCCTAATAAAGTATCACTTAAGCCTTTTGGATTTACATTATTAAATAATTTGCTTGGGATATTTTCTCTTGTTAGTTTCCCTTTTACTGTTGTTACTCTTATTTGTCCAGTCCCTTTTCTACCAGATACATCCATTGCTTCTACAGTTATTGAATATAATGTATCATCATTTAATCCACTAAATGTACATGCATTATTTGTATATGTTCCAGTTTTTGCTTCATTATTTCCTACTGCTGTACATGTTACATTATCTATATTATGTGTATCATTAATAGCTACATTTACTGTTATACTATTCTCTGTTACTATCCCTTGAGTTAATGATATTGCGGGATTATATAAATCTAATGTTATCGATTGTGTTGTACTTCCGGTATTTCCTGCTTTATCTTTTATATTTATTATTACTGTATGGAGTGTTTCTGTGTTAGCTATCGTTGTACTACCACTTATTGATGATGAAGATAATGAACTATAATTGCTACAGGTATTTTCTCCTACACAATAACTATCTGGATTTGTTTCTGTTATAGTTGCATTATATGTTACTTGTTGTGTATGAGTAT
>CANQZQ010000024.1 GCA_947628375.1 uncultured Bacilli bacterium | reverse complement strand
CTTATTATGGTTGATGGTACTCCTCATGATTGGTTTCAAAATAATAATAAGTTTTCTTTACATATGGCCATTGATGATGCTACTGGAGAGATTCTTGCTGGTTGGTTTATGCCTACTGAATGCATACTAGGATACTGTTATTTATTTAAAACTATATTCGAAAAATATGGAATTCCTATCTCTATTTATTCTGATAGAACTACTATTTTATGGAATAAAAAAGATGATAAACTTACACAAGTAGGAAGAATGTTAGAAGAACTTGGCATTGAACTTATTTATGCAAACTCTCCTGAGGCTAAAGGTAAAATTGAAAAAATGAATTTTACAATTCAAAATAGATTATTAAATGATATTATTAGATTTAATATTAAAACCTATGATGAATTGAATAAATGGTTTAATAGTTATTATATTAAATATATAAATAAAAAATTTGCATATGAACCAAAAGAAGAAGAAACAGAATTTGTATCTTTAGATGGAAAAGATTTATCTACAATATTTTGTATAAAAGATACACGAACTATTTTAAATGGAAATATGATATCAATTAATAATGAATATTATATACCTATTGATGAAAATGGAAATGATTATGTTTTTTATAAAGGAACAAAGGTTGAAGTATGGCAAGATGTATTTAATCCTAAAAAAGTAAGAATATATAAAAATAATAAAATTTATGGAACAAGACACATTGAAGGGCATAAAATAGATCCAGTTAAAAGAGAACAAAAAAGAATAGAAAATCAAAAGATGTTAGAACAAGTTTTAAAGGAAAGAGATGAAAGATTAAAAGCAAGGGCGAAACGAAGTTGAGTTCATCTAGACCCTTGCTTTTTAGATTTCATGAAGCATAATATTTTCACAAATAAAGCTTGCCTTTATTTGTTACTAACTCATTTGCGTAGCAAATGCAAAAAAGTGACATTTTAAAAAAATCTTAACAGTATAGTATCGCCTTTTCTAAGCATAAAAATACCTTTTTTAGATAAAAAAGGCATCAACTAAGTTATCATCAACATAAAAAATTGTTTCATTTATATTATAAGTATCCCTTATAGATAGGGCAATAGAATATTTAACTTCTTCAATAATACTATTATCATCTAAGCTTAAAACAGAATTATTAAAACTTAAATTAATGGAATTTTCTAAAATTTCATAATTTTTAAGTTCGGCGGAAGCTGTTAAGTAACTAACTAAATTTGTATTAAAAGTGGGAGATGATTTTAACTTTTCAATAATAACTTCTACTTTTTCTTTATTAGTATTAGTAATAGTTGTAACTGGGGTATAATAATTATAATTATCAGTTTTACTAACATAATAAGTGGTTATCTTAGCTACTTCTTTCATACTTTTAATGTCATATACTTTATTGATACCAAAACTACGATCTAGGGTATTAGGAAGGATTTTTTTACTATGGGGTAATTCTTTCAATAACTCGCCTTCAATAAAAATCATAATTTTTTTAACATCTTCAATTTCCGTTAAAGAATAAATAATAGCTTCGAGCATCTTTTCTTCATTATCTTTGGAAACTAACAATAATTCTTTAGAAAAATTAATTTTTAATAATCCATCATTTAAATCTTTGGATAAAACTTTGGTGTTTTTAGGAATAATCTTTTTAAAATTATTAGGAATATAATTATTATTGCCATCAATAGTTAAATTATCAATTACTTCATCAATTAGTTCTAAAGTATTTTCATTTTTTTTGATAACTTCAAAACGGGAAACTAAATTATTATTATCAACTAAATAAATAGGAATAGTTTTTAAATCAGAGTACGTTAAAGTTGTATTTATATTTAAATGATCATTTCTAGGAAAAAAGTAGAGAATTAATAAAAATAAGAAGGAAAAAGAAATAATCACAATTTTTTTAAAAGCTAAATTTTTAAGCAACTTAATCACCTTAATTAATTATATTATAAAAGGAAATGATTATTCATTTCCCTAAATAGATAGTTCACCTAATTTTAATAATTCAACAACAGCTTGAGCTCTTGATTTAACTCCTAGTTTTTGCATTGTATTTGATATATGGTTTCTGACTGTTTTTTCACTTATTCCTAAAAATTTAGCAATATCTTTTGTCGTTTTATTAAGGACCAATAATTCAAAAACTTCTTGTTCTCTAGCTGTTAAGATACCTTTAGTCATTATACCTTCCTTTCAATCATAGTATTTTATGAGAAAAGGTATACTTTTGTGTAATACACTATAAATTATTTTGATCTACTTTGCCAAGCAAATAATCAATAGAGATATGATATCTTTTAGCTATTTCATATAAATAAAGAGTAGGTATTTGATATTTACCTTGTTCATAACCTGTCCAAGTACTTCTTGATATATTTAAAATAGAGGCCATTTTTATTTGAGTTAATTTATTCTCTTTTCTTAAAGTTTTAATTCTTTCAATCAAAAGTTCTTTATTAATTTCTGGTCTTAAATTTTCATACTTCATTTCTTTAGATAGACCTAAGGCATAATCGATAGAAATATTAAAGTAATTGCATAGTTTATTTAAATGTTTAATAGGAATAGTGTCTCTTTCTGTTTCATAAGAAGCGTAAGTAGAGCGTTTTATTCCTAATAAATTAGCAATATCCCTTTGTAAAAGATTATCATTTTCTCTTAAATCTTTTATACACTTCATTTCTATACTTCCTTGTTTAAATTATAATGGCTATTTAAGAATTCAAATTAATTTGTGTATATATTTGGACATTTTCCTTGCCTCGTAAAAAACTATATGTTATACTGAGTTTGTCAGATGATAAAGACGTTAAAACATGAAACCACTCAGATATACTTCGATATATCTGACAATATTCTTTGGAAAAGGTTTTTTAACCTTTTCTTTTTAAATTATGTTACAAAAAGAATAATTTATAGTAAAATAGAATTATGAAGAATTTATTGGATTTAAAACTTAGTGATTTAGAAGATTATTTTATAAGTATTAATGAGAAAAAATTTAAAGCTTCTCAAGTTTTTGAATGGTTATATGTTCATAGAGAATTTAAGATAGATAATTTTACAAATTTAAAAAAAGAATTAAGAGAAAAGTTAAAACAAGACTTTAATATTGATTTTATTAAAATTAAAAAAGTTGAAGAAGGAGTAGATGTCAAAAAATATTTATTTTTACTTCTAGATGGTAATTATATTGAAGCTGTTTTAATGCATCATGATTATGGCTATTCATTATGTATTTCTAGTGAAGTAGGATGTAATATGGGATGTAAGTTTTGTGAAAGTGGTAGACTTAAAAAGGTTCGTAATTTAGATACTTATGAAATGGTAGAACAAATAATATTAATTGAAGAAAGTGAAAAAATTAGAATTGATAGAGTAGTTATTATGGGAATTGGTGAACCATTTGATAATTATGATAATGTTATTGATTTTATTAAAATAATTAATCATCCTAAAGGTTTAGCTCTTGGAGCAAGACATATAACTGTTTCAACTTGTGGAATAGTTCCTAAAATAAAAGAATTTAGTAATTTAGATTTACAAGTTAATCTAGCTTTATCTTTGCATGCTCCGAATGATGAATTAAGAAATAAAATAATGCCAATTAATAAAGTGTATAATATTAGTCAAGTAATAGTGGCGATTAAAGATTATTTAAAGAAAAATAATAGACGAGTTACTATTGAATATGTTATGATTAATATGGTTAATGATAGTGATGAATGCGCTTATGAATTAGCTAAAATTTTAAAAGGAATGAATGTATATGTTAATTTAATTCCTTATAATGAAACTAATAATATGGAATTTAAAAGAAGTAAAAGAATAAATGAATTTAAGAATATATTACTAAAATGTGGCATAAACACTACAGTAAGGAAAGAATTTGGGGGAAATATTAGTGGAGCTTGTGGACAACTAAGAAGTAAAGAGGTGTAATTTATGAAAGCATATTATATGACAGATTCAGGAAGAGTTAGAAGTCATAATGAAGATAGTGTTACTATTTTAAAAAATGCCAGTGATGAATATTTACTTATCGTAGCTGATGGAATGGGTGGACATAGAAAAGGCGAAGTAGCATCAAGTATTGTGGTTTCTCAACTAGGAAAAAGATTTAATGAAACACCAAGTATGGGATCTAAACTTGATGCCATAACTTTTCTTAATGATAATATAAGTGAAATAAATAATATGATTTTAACTTATGGTGAAGAGCATGAAGATTCTAAAGGACTTGGAACAACAGTCGTAGTGGCTCTTTATACAAAAGATTATTTAATATTTGGTAATATTGGTGATTCGTCAGGCTTTGTTATGAAAAAAGGAAAAATTCATAAAGTAACAAAAGATCATACTTTAGTTAATTTACTTGTTGATGCTGGTAATTTGACTGTTGATGAAGCTATGACACATCCTAAGAAAAATGTTTTAATGAAAGCTCTAGGGGTAGCGGAAAAAGTTGATTTAGATATTTTTGAAGTTATTGATATGGAAGAGATTGATTCGGTTTTATTATGTAGTGATGGACTTACTAATATGCTAACACAAGAACAAATTGAAAAAGTGTTAGATGATGAAGAATTAGAAGAAGCTGAAAAAATCGAAAAATTAATTAGAAAATGTAATGCTCGAGGTGGCAATGATAATATCTCAGTAGCATACTTAACTAGGGTTGGTGATTAGGATGATTATGAAAGGGCAAAAAATTAGTGATCGATATCAAGTTATAAAAAGCATCGGTGAAGGTGGTATGGCAAATGTTTATCTTGCTTATGATACTATTCTTGACCGTAATGTAGCTGTTAAAGTTTTAAGAGGTGATCTTGCAAATGATGAAAAATTTGTCAGACGTTTTCAAAGAGAAGCTTTAGCGGCATCTTCTTTATCACATCCAAATATTGTGGAAGTATATGATGTTGGCGAAGATAATGGTGAATATTATATAGTAATGGAGTATATAGAAGGTAAACATTTAAAACAATTAATTAAAAAAAGAGGAAAATTAACAGTTACGGAAGCTGTTGATATTGTGTTGCAAATTACCGATGGACTTTCAGTAGCCCATGATTCATATATAATTCATAGGGATATTAAGCCCCAAAATATTATGATTTTGGAAAATGGGTTAGTTAAAATTACGGATTTTGGCATAGCTATGGCTATGAATTCCACTCAACTTACGCAAACTAATTCTGTAATGGGAAGTGTTCATTATTTACCTCCAGAGCAAGCAAGTGGGAAAGGTGCAACTCTTCAAAGTGATATTTATTCCATTGGGATTTTATTTTATGAACTTTTAACAGGAAAGCTTCCTTTTAAAGGTGAAAATGCTGTGGAAATTGCTTTAAAACATTTAAAAGAACCTCTTCCAAGTATCAGAGATGAGATTCCAAATATTCCTCAAAGTGTAGAAAATATAATTATTAAAGCAACTGCTAAAAATCCTAAAAATAGATATAATGATGCAAGAGAAATGCATGAAGATTTAAAAACTTGTTTAGATGAAACAAGAAAAAATGAAGAGAAAATTAAATTAAAATATCAAGAAATTTCTGATGATACCAAAATGATTAAACAAGTTAAGGATGATAATAAAAAGAATATTAATAATAAAATTGAAGAGAAAGATGAGGAAGTAATTGCTAAGAAGATTACAGGTGATGATTTGAAAAAACAAAATAAAATTTTAATAAGACTTGCTTCTATATTTACCGGTCTTGTTATTGTTGTAACTTTGGTATTTACCATTATAATGTTATTTAATACTACGGCTGATAAAATTGTACCAGATGTAGCTAATAAAACCGTAAGTGAAGCTATTAAAATATTACAAGATGAAGGATTTACAATTGCGACAGAGCAAGAAGGAGTTTCATCTAAAGATATTGAAGTTGGAAAAGTAGTTAGAACTTCGCCTTATGCTGGGGTAAAAAAGAAAAAGGGAGCTGAAGTAAAACTTTATGTTTCAACGGGAGATGAAACAATTATTTTAGATGATTACACTGGTAAAAATTATTTAGAAGTAAAAGGATCATTAGAGGCAAGAGGCTTAGTCGTTAATATTGAAGAAGAAGCTGTTGAGGCTGATAGTAAATTTAAAGAAGATGAAATAGTTAGACAATCAATAGAAAAAGGTAAAAGTCTTAAAAAAGGTGAGAGTATTACTTTATATATTGCTGTTGTGGGAGTAGTTTATCCCGATTTTACTGATGGATCTTATACGGTTGGAGATGTTGAGGATTTTTGCCATGAACATAGTATTAGTTTACAAATAACAGAAACAATTAGTACAGAATACTTAGATGGAACAATTTATCGTCAAAGTAGGTCTAGTGGTGATGCTGTAGTTTCGGGAGCAAGCTTTAAAATATGGGTTTATGTAAATGAAAGTGAAGAGGATGTTGAACCAGATACTCCAGATGAAGATGAAGCTTGTACGGAAGGTTTATGTTAAAAAAAGGTTTAATAGTTAAAATTAATAGTGATACTTTTACTGTTAAAGCTGATAATAATTATTATGATTGTAAAAGTCGAGGTAAGTTTCGTAATTTAAAATTAAAGCCTTTAGTAGGAGATAATGTTTTAATTGATGAAGATAAATGTCTTATTGAAGAAGTAAATCCTCGTTTTAGTGAATTAAACCGACCAGCTGTGGCTAATATTTCTCATGCTTTAATTGTTACAAGTTTAAAAAAACCAGATTTAAATTTAACTTTACTTGATAAGTTAATAAGTATTATTACCATAAATAAAATAATTCCTGTTATTGTTTTAACAAAATTAGATTTACTTAGTAAACAAGAATTACAAGAAGTTAACAAATTATTTAAGTATTATGACAATATTGGCATAAAAGTATTTACTAATAAAGATATATCAAAATTAAAAAAATATTTAAAAGGTCATATTGCTACTGTGTGTGGTCAAACGGGAGCTGGTAAAAGTACTTTAATTAATAAAATAGATGCGCATCTTAATTTAGCTACTAATAGTATATCAGAAAGTTTAGGAAGAGGAAAACATACAACAAGAATAGTGGAGCTTTTTGATTTAAAAGATTTTTATATTGTTGATACCCCAGGATTTTCCGCAATTGATATAAATAATTATAGTAGAGAAGAAATAAATAATAGTTTTATAGAATTTAGAGATATATCTTGTAAATTTAATGATTGTTCCCATATTAAAGAAATAGGTTGTCTAGTTAAAGAAAAAGTGCAAAAGGGAGAAATATTAAAATCAAGATATGATAACTATTCACAGTTTATTAAGGAGTCAAAATGATATCAGTAAGTTTTTTAAAAAGCAAATATAATCGTCAAGAGACAATTGCATTAATAGATGAAAGTCAAGCATCTTTAATTCATGTTGATTTAATGGATGGCATATATGTTCCACAAAAAAATTTTGAAATAGATGAAATAATGAAACTATTAAATAATACCAAAAAGCCTTTAGATATTCATTTAATGGTTAATAATCCTTTAATTTATATTAAAGAATTAGTTAAATTAAAACCCTATATTATAACTATTCATTTAGATGGAACTTTAAATATTGAAGAGACAATTGCGTATTTGAAAAATTTTAATATTAAAGTTGGAGTAGCAATTAATCCAAATGAAAGTGAACATATTATAGATAGTTATATTGATAAAATAGACTATGTTTTAATCATGAGTGTTTACCCTGGTGAAGGTGGTCAAAAATTTATTCCTAGTGTTTTAGAAAAAATAAATTACTTTAAAGGTAAATTATTAATTGGTATTGATGGAGGAATTAATGAAGATTCTATTAAATATTTAAAAGGCTATCCTATTGATATTATTGTAAGTGGTTCATATATTTGTCAAAGTGATAATTTTAATGAAAGGATTAATAATTTATTAAATATAAAATAAAAGTTACCAAATCTCTAGAGATTTGGTAATGTAATCGTCTTTTTTAATTAGTTTAGGGCTTTACACTATAAAAAATAGTGTGTTTAAATAAATATAGGAGGATTGTTATACATTACCTTACTAAATTCAAAAACTTTTTGCACCAAAGTGTAGGGGGTTTTGGAAGTTAGGAAGGAAGTGTTGCTTATGAGAGATAGAAGTCGAGTAGACTTTTTATTAATCATTGTTTTTATTCTAGTATTAGCGTTGCTAATTCTTGCATTAAAAATAGCTAGCCGTAGCTAGCAAGAAAACTCAGGTAACGTATAACGTTCTCCTATAAATATTTTAACACAATTAATAAATTAAATACAATGTTTTTCATTAAAAAAAGTAGGATTTTTTTCTACTTCTTTTTTGTTTCATATTTATTAGCAGCCTCAATAAAACTTAAAAATAAAGGATGAGGTCTTGTAGGCCTACTTTTAAATTCGGGATGAAATTGACTAGCAATAAAATGAGGATGATTGGCAAGCTCAACAATTTCAACTAAATTAGCTTTAGTATTAATACCTGATATAACTAATCCATTTTTTTCTAAAATATCTTTATAATTATTATTAAATTCATAACGATGACGATGACGTTCTAAAATAGTATCTTGTTTATAATCTTTCATAGCTAAAGTATTTTTAACTAGAGTGCATTCATAATTACCTAATCTTAGAGTGCCACCCATATTGATAATAGCTTTTTGATCAGCCATTAAATCAATAACGGGATTTTGACATAGAGGATTAAATTCAGTCGAATTAGCATCTTCTAAATGGCAAACATTACGCGCATATTCAATAACAGCTAGTTGCATACCTAAACAGATACCAAGAAAAGGAATATTATTAACTCTAGCATAGTTAATTGCTTTTATTTTGCCTTCAATACCTCTTATGCCAAAACCACCAGGAACTAAAATTCCTTTAGAATTTTTAAAGACTTCTTTTAAATTTGTTTTTTCTTTTTCTAAGCTTTCAGAATCAACCCAGTTTATTTTTATCTTTTTATTTATTTTGTAACCGGCATGTTTTAAAGCTTCCACTACCGATATATATGCATCATGTAATTCAACATATTTACCAACTAAAGCTATTTCTAATTCATCTTCTAGATTATCAACAATATTTATTAAATTTTCCCAATCTTTTAAATTAGATTTTTTTAAAGGTAAATTAAATTGTTTTAAAATAATTTCATCGAAATGTTGTTTATAATAATTAATTGGTACTTGATAAATATTATTAACATCTACCGAATCAATAATATTTTCAATAGGAATAGAGCAGAAAAGAGATAGCTTTTCTTTAATGTAATTATTTGTATTAAAAGGAACGCGACAAACTAAAGCATTAGGTTGAATTCCTTTATTTCTTAAATCTTTAACACTATTTTGAGTTGGTTTAGTTTTAAGTTCATCAGAGCCAAAGATAAATGGTACTAAAGTACAATGAACAAAGAAAGTATTTTCACGACCTAATTCATATTGTACTTGTCTTAATGATTCAATAAATGTTTCAGCTTCAATATCTCCCACTGTTCCACCAATTTCTGTAATAACAATATCCGCTAAAGAAGAAGATCCTGCTTCATAAATTTTATTCTTGATTTCATTAGTGATATGAGGAACAAGTTGCACAGTAGCTCCTAAATAATCACCATGTCTTTCTTTTTCAATAACCGATTTGTAAATTTTACCGTTAGTAATGTTTGATGAATAATTTAATTCTTCATCAATAAATCTTTCATAATGACCTAAATCAAGGTCTGTTTCACATCCATCATAGGTGACAAAAACTTCACCATGTTGAATAGGGTTCATAGTACCGGGGTCAACATTAAAATAAGGATCAAATTTTTGCATGAAAACTTTGTAGCCTCTTGCTTTAAGTAAAAGAGCAATGCTTGAAGCTGTGATACCTTTCCCAAGCCCAGATACTACACCTCCAGTAACAAATACATATTTAGTCATAATTACCTCCCAATAAATAAAAAAACTAATAGTATTTGAGAACTATCAGGCTCTCTTTTATTATAAAAAAATTAATTTTGAGATACAATAATATTTTTATAATTTGACAAATATTAACAAATTATAAAAATTGTCAATTCGTGTATTCTAAAATAATAATTTCTATGATAAAATTTAAATAGTAGGGTGATTAATTTGACTAGAGAAACATTTTTACTCCTTGCAGTGGCATATTATTTACTTACAATGGTTATTGTTTTAGTTGTTTTAATTGTCATGGATAGAAGATATAAAAATAAATTAAATAATGAAATAAATAATTTAGAAAGAGAAAAAAATCTAATAATCTCATCTAGTATTTTATCAGAACTTAATAAAGTGGAAGCTTTAGTTAATAATGTAGAATTAAAGAAAAAATATAAAGGTTGGTTAAAAAGATTTGAAACTATAAGAGATGAAGAAATTCCTAAAATAACTGATGAAATAATAGAACTTCAAAATGATTTTAATGAAAGAAATTATGATAAATTAAAGAAAAGTTTAATTGATGTAGAAATAGATATTAATTATTTAAAAACTAAAAGTGATTTTTTATTAAATGAGATTAGAGAAATTACTTTATCAGAAGAAAAAAATCGAGAAACTGTTATAAAATTAAAAGCTGATTATAGGGAAATTAGAAATTTATATAATAGTAATGCTAGTGATTTTGAAATAATTAAAAAACCAATTGAATTACAATTTGAAAATGTTGATAAATTATTTAGTGCTTTTGAAGAAGCTATGGATAAAAATGAATATTTAGAAGTGGGGAGAATAGTTAAAGCCATTGATGATATTATTGGTAATTTAAAAGTAGTTATTAGTGAAACAAAGATTATTATAAATTTAGGAAGTGTTTTAATACCTAAAAGGATTGCTGATATTAATAATATTTATCATAAAATGCAAGTTGAAGGATTTAATTTAGAATACTTAAATATTGAGTATAATATTAATGAAGCTAATAAGAAAATTCAAGATATTTTTAGTCGTCTTAATGTTTTAAATGTCGTTGATTCAGTATTTGAACTTAAGACCATGCTTGATTACTTTGATTCTTTATATAATGATTTTGATAAAGAAAGACTTACTAAAACTTTATATGAAGATTATAAAAGAAGTATTTTAATAAAGGTTAGTAAATTAGAAAAAATAAATAATGAATTATATCGTAAAATTGATGATATAAAATATAGTTATGATTTATCTGATGATGAAGTCTTAGTTATTAGTGAAATTAAAGAATCTTTTAATAATATTAGAGCTAGTTATGACAGAGTAGTAGAGATGGAAAGAAATAAAACTTTAGCTTATTCTCATTTAAATAAAGAGATGGAAATTTTAAATGGTAAACTTACTAAAACAGAAGAAAAATTAAATGTAGCTTTAAGAACTTTAGGCAATTTAAAAGAAGATGAACTTAGAGCTCGAGATCAACTTGATGAAATAAAAGATATTTTATCACAAGCCAAAGAAAAAGTTAGAAGTTATAAATTACCGGTTATACCTAAAAATTATTATGTGGAGTTAAGTGAAGCTACTCTTGCTATTAATGAAATGGTTAAAGAATTAGAAAAAAGGCCAATATCAATTAAAACTTTAAATATAAGAGTTGATAATGCAAGAGATTTAGTTTTAAAAGTTTACAATACAATAAATGAAACAGTTAAAACAGCTAAAATGGCGGAGACAGCCATTGTTTATGGTAATAGATATCGGGTTACTAATAAAGATGTTGATTTAGGTTTATTTAAAGCAGAATCAGCATTCTATAAAGGTAATTTTAAATTAAGTTTAGAAAATGCGATTAATGCCATTAATATAATTGAACCTGGTATTCATGAAAGATTACTAGAAGAATACAAATAAAAAGGTAAACACTTTTGTGTTTACCAATATTTGACTATCCAAATTGGATAGTTTTTTAAATTCTTTTTAATACTTTACCTTTTTCTTCTTGTTGTTGTGGGTTAGCAACAGTAAATATGAAAGATGGGTCGCTATTATCTGGAAAACAAAGATTAGCCATGGTATCATATAAACTTATTACTTCGCCATTTACAGTTTGAATGGTTAAATCTTGTCTAACAGAATCTATTAATTTTAATAATTTTTTACCTTTTTTAGTTAAATTGTTTCTAACAATTTCTAAATCAGTAGCTTTTAATTTATCATAAAGTTCACTTTCTTTAGAAATTGGATAAGTTAAGTATCGTTTATAAGATCCATTATCATTTTCAATTTCAAAAGCCAATTTGTTTTTATCCAAACTATCAGTAAATTGAATTGTTAAATAAGTTACAACTGGTTTATTATATTTATCACATTTTTGATAATTTAATATAATAAAATCTTCTGTAAACCCAAAATCAACTTTTTCGATAGATTGATTAATCTTTTTTTCTATTTTAATAAGATGTGCATTATTGTAATTAAAAATTATAGAAGTTTTATTTATAGCTGTATCATAAGTTTGCACATCACCTGTAACTTGATATTTTCCTTCTGCAATTTCTTTCATGGTAACAGTTCCTGTTAATTCTGGTTGGTCTTTTTCAACAAGATACAAAAATTGTCCTGTAACTGGATTATAATTTCCACTTAAACTCCCTCTTAAAATATTAGGATAAAAGTTAAAAACGTAAGAATAACTATAAGTCATCTCAATATCACCGACTAATTCATCATTATTATAAAAGCGGATAATATTATTTTCATTATCTTCTTCAAATCTTGTTATTTGCATATTAAAAAGTCTAGCAAATAAAATTATTTTTTGATATATTTTTTCAAAATTTTTTGTCATAGTTTTTCACCTCGTTTATTTATTATACAAAACAAAAGTTGATTGTCAACATAAAAAATATAAGGTATTTAGAAAAGAGATAGATTATTTATCTCTTTTTTGATATAATTTTTATATAAATAGGGAGTGATACTATTTGACATATTTAGATTATAGTACAACAACACCGATTTCTCTTGATGCACTTGATACATATGTAAAGGTAAGTAAAGAATATTATGCTATAAATAATGCCAATTATGGATTAGGAAATAAAAGTCAAGAATATTTAAATAGTGTTACTAAAGAAATTAGTAATATGTTTAATATTATGGAAAGAGAAATTATTTATACTAGTAGTGGAACAGAAGCTAATAATATGGCTTTAATTGGTGTAGCTTTAGAGAAACATAATAAGGGAAGACATATTATTACATCGAAATTAGAACATCCATCTATTTATAAAATATGTGATTATTTAGAAAGTCTTGGTTTTGAGATAAGTTATGTTGATAATGATGAAGATGGTTTAGTTAATTTTGATGATTTAAAAAGATTAATTAGGGAAGATACTATTTTAGTAAGTATTTGTGCGGTTAGTTATGATACAGGAGTAAGACAACCTTTAAAAATGCTTCGTCAAATTATTAAAAAAGAAAATGAACAAACTTTATTTCATTCTGACCTTACCCAAGCTATTGGTAAAACAACAGTTAATTTTCGAGATATTGATTTGGGAAGTGTTTCTGCGCATAAGTTTTATGGCCCTAAGGGAATTGGTTTTTTATATAAAAATGATGCTGTTAAATTAGCGCCTCTTTTATATGGCGATGGTAAAAATAGTCTTAGCTTTGGTAGTGTAATACCTCTTAATTTAATTGCTAGCATGAAAGATGCTTTAAAAATATGTTTAAAAGATTTAGATAAAAGAGAAAAATATATTAATTTATTAAATGAAAGAGTAGTTAGTAAATTAAGTCATATTGAAGGAATTAAAATTAATAAAACTAAATATTCAATTCCATATATTATTAGTATTAGTTTAGATTATGTTAATGCTTTTTCTCTAGCTAGTGCTTTGGCTCAAAAAGATATATGTGTAAACGTTGTAAAACCTGGGGAAATTTCTTCAGGAGTTATGGCTATTTATAATGATTTAAATCGCAGTAAATCAGTTATTCGAATTAGTTTATCCCATATGACAACTGTTTTAGAAATTAATAGATTTTTAGAAGTATTTGAGGTAGAATATAGAAAGTTATTAAGTTAATTTGGAATTGGTGATGTAAATGTTAAAAAAAATTATTTTTTTAAAATATGGGGAATTATCAACTAAAAAAGATAATCGTAACTTTTTTTTAAAAATCTTAAATAACAATATTAAAAAAGCTTTAAATGATGTCACAATTAATTATGATTATGGCCGAATGTTTATTATTCCAAAAGAAGATGAATTACCTTTAATTATAAACAAACTAAAAAATATTTTTGGTATTCATGAAATTGTTCCCGCTTATCTTTTAGATAATAAAGACTTAGAAATAATAAAAGAAACAGTATTAGATTTATTAAAAGGAAAAAAATTTCAAACTTTTAAAGTTGAAGTAAAAAGAAGTGATAAAAATTATCCAATTAATAGTATGGATTTAAGAAAAGATTTTGGAGCTTATATTTTAAAAAATATAAATAATTTAAAAGTGGATGTTAATAATCCTTCTTTAACTATTAATATTGAAATAAGAGTAAAAGAAGTCTTAATTTATTTTGATGGTATTAAAGGCTTGGGGGGTTATCCTGTATCATCTTTAGGGAAAGGATTATTAATGTTAAGTGGAGGAATAGACTCTCCCGTTGCTGGTTATCTGGCTATTAAAAGAGGTATTAAATTAGAGGCTATTTATTTTGAATCACCACCTCATACTAGTGAGGCTGCTTTAGATAAAGTGAAAAAATTAGCTAAAAAGTTAGCTTTATACAATAATGATATTAAACTGCATATTATTAATTTTACAGAGATTCAAGAAGAAATATATAAAAATATTCCACATGAATATTTAATTACAATTATGCGAAGAATGATGTACCGGATAAGTGCTATTTTAGCGAGTAGAGAAAATGCTAAAGTAATTGTTAATGGTGAATCAATTGGTCAAGTGGCTAGTCAAACTTTAACTAGTATGAAAGTTATTAATGAAGTAGTGAGTATTCCAGTTATAAGGCCCGTTGCTTGTTTTGATAAATTAGAAATTATTGAAATAGCTAAAAAAATTGATACATATGATGTAAGCATATTACCTTATGAAGATTGTTGTACAATTTTTGTTCCTGATCATCCAGTTATAAATCCGTTAAAAGAAAAATGCCTTGAATATGAAAAATTAATTAATTATGAAGATATGATTTACAATGCTATTAAAAATAAAAAGACAATTACTATTACACATAATATCGAAGAAGAATTTCAAGATTTATTATAAAATAATTGTATAAAAATAAACAATATGCTAAAATATAAATAGGAAGACGCAAGTAAGCGTTACCTAGGTTGCTAGCTAGCCCACTGGGC
>CANQZQ010000023.1 GCA_947628375.1 uncultured Bacilli bacterium | reverse complement strand
GACTCTGCCCTGTTTCTAATTTATATACGCCACTGGAAGTATAACCTATTTGATTACTTTCATATGACTTCCCAATGTGTCCATAAATCCATTCATGATCTTCAATCATCTTGTACCAATTAGAATCCTCACTTAAATAAGTATATTCTCCATCCCCCCTACCCAGGAAAATGTTAGTGTCGCCTTCGTACCCAACTTTGGACCCATCAGATTTTCCATTAAGTCTTTTAAAAAGCAACGAATCACCCCACTCACTATAAGCTCCTGCCTTGTTCCATACAAATGTGGTAGTGCTTACTTCGGAAATAGATTTTACTTTTAAAAGTTTCAACCGTCCATCTCTAGTAATTCCTATAATTCGATACATATAATCATCGTTTAATGTGCACTTTTCGATTGTTCCAAAACATATCCAGTTGTTCACCAGATCCCCACTTACCCCAACAAAACGATACATATCATCAAAATATGTCGAACTATTTTTAGGCGACTCTCCTAATATTGTGGAACTTAAACCAGCTGGTTCTTTTCCATTAAATATATCTTTTACTATATCTGCTCTTGTTAATTCTTCTTTTATTGTGACCACATTTATTTGGTTACTTATACTTTTTCTTCCTGAATTATCTGTTGCAACTCCGGTTATTGTATATTGTGTTCCATCTTTTAAACTATTAAATGTACATGTCTTAGCGGTACTATTATATGTTCCAGTTTTTGTTTCATTATTTCCTACTGCTGTACATGTTACATTACCTATTCCATGAGAATCACTTGCATTTACATTTACTGTTATACTTGTTTCTATTGCTGTTCCATTACTTAATGTTATTGTTGGATTTTGGGTATCTAATGTTATTGGGCTTGTTGTACTTCCTATATTCCCCGCTTTATCTTTAACATTAATTACCACATTATGACTTGTTTCTTGACTCCCTATAGTTACTTGACCACTTATTAATGTTGTGGAGAATTGATTATTACTACTACATGAACTTTCTCCTACACAATAACTTTCTGGATTTGTTTCTATTACAGTTGCGTTATAATTTACCGTTGTTGTATGTGTATATCCACTTGTAGCAACAAATGAATTTGCATTAGTTCCAGTTAATGTTAATGTTACTTGTGGGAGTGTTTTATCTACTGTTATCTGATTGCTTTGTGTATCTGATATATTATTTGCTTTATCTTTTAAATATATATACAATGTCTTTAATCCATCATTTATATTAGTTAATGTATAATTACCACTTTTTCCATTTAATTGTATCCAAATACAATTATCACTATTGTTTATTTCACTTATACAATATTGCACTACATTACTTTCTTTATCTGTATAATTAAATGAAAATGGTAAATTTAATGTTTGATATGTAAATCCATTATTTAATTCTACTCCACTTGATGTTTTACCTGCTATATTAAATGAAGTTACTGTTGGTTTCTCATCTTTATCAAAATATATTTTACAATACATACTCTTTTGACTTGTTACTATGATACTTCCATCTATTACTCCATTTGTTAAACTTTGGGTTACAGCGTTTTGTATTACATTATTAGTTCCATATTCATGGCATTCTGTTTTTGTTGTATTTAATAAATATCCTTGAATTGGAAATGTATCTTTTTCTTCATACTCTTCACCAGTTGTTTGATAATATATTCCAAATTCTTTTCTTTCTATTTCTTTCTCTTCTATTTCATTATTGTCCATTTTATATGAATAACTCTTATTCCAGGATAACAATACCATAGATATTGTTATTACCATTATTAACATTATTGTATTCTTTTTATTCTTCATAGGCTACTCTCAATCTATAGGTATATATTACCTATTACAATTTTAATTATAGGCAAAATGTACCTATAAGTCAATAGGTAAATTATAACTATATTAATATATAAATGGTGGTTTAAATGAATAGGCTTAAAGAACTTAGAGAAGATAATGATATATATCAAAAAGATATTGCTAAGTATTTAAATGTTGATCAATCTAATTATAGTAAATATGAACTTGAGAAAATTAATATACCAGTTGTGATATTAAAAAAATTAGCTGATTATTATGATACTACAATTGATTATTTATTATATAGAACAGATAAAAAAGAACCTTTACCTAAATCAATTGTGAAAGATTGTAACAAATAAAATAGCTCAGACGAGCTATTTTATTTTATCCCATTATTTCGCCACCATTATTATGAATAACTTGACCTGTAACATAACTTGAATCATCACTTGCTAAAAAGACAAATGTTGGAGCAAGTTCATATGGGTTAGCTCCCCTTGCCATGGCAGCATTGCACCCTAATGAGGGAATTTTTTCTTTAACCCAACAAGCTGGTTGTAATGGTGTCCAAAAAAATCCTGGGGCAATCGCATTTACTCGAATATTTTTTAAAGCTAAATTTCTAGCTAAAGCTCTAGTAAATCCCACAATAGCTCCTTTAGTAGTAACATAATCAATTAATTGAGGATCACCATAGAAAGTTGTAATTGAAGATAAATTAATAATTGAGTCTCCGGAATTTAAATAAGGAAGAACAGCTTTTGTTAAATAGAACATTCCATAGACGTTAACTTTCATTGTATAGTCAAATTGTTCATCAGTAATTAAATCTAGAGAATCAGCTTGAAATTGAACTCCAGCATTATTGACTAAAATATTAATCTTACCAAATTTTTCCAAAGTGGCTTTAACAATTCTTTCACAAAATCTTTTATCAGTAATATCACCAGATAATAAAAGACATTCTCCTCCTAAAGACTCTAAATATTCTTTGGTTTCATTCGCGTCAATATGTTCATCATAGTAAGGAATAACGACTTTAGCTCCTTCTTTTACAAAAGCGACTGCTGCTGCTCTACCTAGACCACTATCACCACCGGTAATAATGGCAACTTTGCCTTTTAGCTTACCACTACCCTTATAATTGGGGTTATCAAATATGGGCCTCGGGGTCATTAAATATTCAAAACCGGGTTGCCTATTTTGTTCTTGTTCAGGAGCTAAAATTTCATACTTAGTCCCTTCGACTCCTAAATCATCATAATAATCATAAAAGTTATTACCAAATTCATAATCATGTTTCATAATATCCTCCTTTTAAATCTTATGTCAATAAATTTTAATTAACTATTATTTTTATTGATGATATGTTACAATTATTTTAGAATTAAGAGGGATGTAAATGAAAGATAATATATTTAGAGAATATGATATAAGAGGTAAAGTTCCAAGTGAAATAAATGAAGAAGTTGCCTATAAAATAGGGCTTGGTTATGGTTCTTATTTACAAGAATTTTTAAATCAAAAAGCTTGTGTTATTTCTCATGATAATCGTTTATCTAGCAATAGCTTACATGATAGCTTATTAAAAGGCTTACTAGAAACGGGAATTAATGTTATTGATTATGGTTTAACAACAACTCCAATGCATTATTATGCAAGATATGTTAATAATTTATTTGGTATTATGATTACCGCTAGTCATAACCCAAGTGATGAAAATGGTTTTAAATTTTCATTTGATAAATATACTAATGCTCGGGGAAGTATGGTCAAAGATTTAAAAAATTATATTGATAATGGTGTTTTCTTACAAGGTGTTGGTAAAGTAGAATACAAAGATATTAAAAATGCTTATATTGATTATGTTATTACTCATCTTAAATTAGGCAAGAAAAAAATTAAAGTGGTTATTGATCCTGCCAATGGAGCAACAACATGCATTGTAAAAGATATTTTTTCAAAACTTAATTTAGATGTTACTTATATAAATGATATTTCTGATGGTAATTTTCCTAACCATCATCCAGACCCTTCCATTGAAGCCAATCTTCAAATGTTAAAAGATAAAGTTAAAGAGGTCAAAGCTGATATTGGCATTTCTTTTGATGGGGATGGGGATCGTCTTGGTATTGTATCAGAAAAAGGCGAAATGGTAGCTATTGAAGATTATGCAGTAATTATTTTAAGAAATATAATTGATAAAGTTGATAATAAAAAATTTTTATATGATGCTAAATGTTCTGATAATTTTAAAGATGAAATTTTAAGATTAGGGGGAATTCCTGTTATATGTCGGACTGGTACTAGCTATACCCAAGAAAAAGTCTTAAGAGAAAATATTCCTTTTGGAATTCAATGTGTTGGTCATATTTCTTTTAATGATCGCTTGGTAAGTTGTGAAAGCGCTATATATTCAGCACTGAGAATTATTGAAGTACTTTCTAGAACTGATAAAACATTAAGTGAACTTATTGCTACTGTTCCTAAATACTTTAATACTCCAGAAATTAAATATCCATCAACCGATGATAAAAAATTAGAAGTTATTAAAAATATTAAAAAATATTGTGATGAAAAAGGATTTAAATATTTAGAAATTGATGGATTAAAAGTAACATTTAAAGATAGTTGGGCTTATGTTAGAGCAAGTAATACAGGTCCTAATATAACACTTAGATGTGAAAGTAAAAATAAAGATGAATTAGATGATTTAGTTAAATTATTTGAAACATTAATTAATATTTATAATGCAAAATAAAAAGGTTTTAACACCTTTTTTTAATTTAATTGATTTAAAAATTTATTCATTTTTTTATAATATTTTAATTGAGCTGTTCGATGAAAAAAATTTTTAATATTTGATTTTAAAAAATCTTTAAATGGTAAACCATTTTTTAATTCTTTTCTTCTTTTTAAATAATGCCTTTTTAGGCTTTGATACCAGCATTTAAATAAACTAGGAAGGCAAATAATTAACGTACCTTTTATATCTTTTACAGAAAGGTAAGAATATATATGGCCACCTTCAATTACCCCAATTTTATTAGGGTACTTTTTAATATAGTTACATATAATATTATAATATTTTAAAAAATCATTATCAAAATTTAAAGTTTTATATTTACTTTTAATTATTTTTTTAACTTCAGCCATTTCTTTAGTTTCTCTAAGTTCGTCTAAATCACCTAAGTTATCTAAATTAAAAATTAAATATTTATTGTTATGGCGATATTTATCACTTAAAGTTGATTTACCTGATCCTATTAAACCAGTTATATTGATAATATTATCATCAGTTAATTTTTTATTAATATTATTTTGATTAACAAAAAACTTTACTTTCATTAAACTATTTAATAATACTTTCTAAAGCTAATGTTATCATTTCATTTAAACTTCGCTCGCGTTCTTCACCGCTTAAGACAACATCACTAAATTTAGAATCAACGGCAGTTAGAATGCAAGATGCTTCTCTATTAAAATGATTAGCAACATGAAATAATGCAAAAGCTTCCATCTCTTCACCAATAACATTTAATTCTTTAGGAATACGATTTAAAACGCGATCATAATCAATGTATGGCCCAAAAACATCCATTGTTGTAATATTTCCAATATGGATTTTGTAATTTAATTCTTTTGAAGCTTCAATTATTTTGGCATTTAAAGATTCTGATGGATATGTAATATGTTCTTTAAAATTATCAAAAGTATAAGCAAAGTTTGTCTCACTATATGAAGAGGTAGCTAAAATTAAATCAGGAACTTTGACATTTGGATCAACAACACCACAAGTACCAATCCTAATAATTTTTTTAACATTAAAATAATGGAATAATTCCCAAGAATAAATTCCCATACTAGGCATACCCATACCAGAGCCAATAACTGATACTTTTATGCCTTTATACGTTCCGGTATATCCTAACATATTTCTTAAATTACAAACTTCTTTGGCATCACTTAAAAAATTCTCAGCAATATATTTAGCTCTTAAAGGATCACCTGGCATTAATACAAGAGGCGAAATACTACCTTTTTCTGCATTAATATGAATTGGTTCTTCGCCAATAAACATGAATATCATCTCCTAATTATAATTCTAACAAAAAAAGCATTAATAAGAGAAATATTTGATAAGTTTTTGACAATATTTAACAATATAATTATTTTAATTCCAATATTACCAAACTTTCAACATGATGAGTCCAAGTAAACATATCTAGTAATTTAAAATCTTTTATTTCATAATAATTATTTAATATTTTTAAATCTCTTACTAAAGTAAAAGGATCACAGGAAATATAAATAATTTTCCTCAGTTTTTCACTGATAATTTTATTTAAAACCTGTTCGTCTACTCCACTTCTTGGAGGATCTAAAATTATTGTATCATAAAAGGAAGTAATTTTATCAATAATATTTTTGGTATCATCACAAATAAAAGTAACTTTTTCTTTTTGATTTAAATTCTTATTAATATTGGCATCTTTTATAGCATTTTCAACTATTTCGACTCCCAAAATATTTTGAACATTTTCATTAATACTTAAAGTTAAAGATCCTACTCCACAATATAAATCTAAAACATTGAAAGAATATTCAGTATATTTATTAATCAACTGAAATAAAATACTACTTATAAAATCATTAACTTGAAAAAATGCATCATAGCTAATTTTAAATAAGTTATCATTTATTTTATGAATTAAATAATTATCGCCATATAAACATTTATTATTTTGAATAATTCCCACTATATTATAATTATTTATAAAATAATCTATATTAGTTAATTTATCTAATGAATTAATAACTATTAACATTTCATCTTTATGGTTACATCTTATTATTGCTTCCCCATTTATAATATTAAATTTATTTAAATCTTTTATTATTTCATTAATATATTTTTTTGATATAATGCATTTATTAATCTCTAATAAATTATGAGTATTACTTTCATAATAACCAATTTTTTTATTAATAATTTTTAAAGTTATTTTATTACGATAATAATATTCATTACTATTTTTAATTATTTCTTTTACTTCATAATTAATATTATTCTTTTTTAAGATATCATTTATTTTATGAAGTTTATATTCTAATTCTTCTGTTAAAGAAATATGAAGTAAATCACACCCACCACAAGTATTAAAATAAGGGCACAATACTTCTTTTCTTAATTTGGATGGTTTAATTATTTTTTTTATTTTTCCTTCTAAATAATTTTTCTTTTCTTTAACTAAATCTATTTCTAAAAAATCACCAGGGACACTTTTGGGGATAAAAATAATTTTATTATTTAAATACCCTATTCCTCTTCCTAAATTGTCAAACTTAACTATTTCTATTTCCATAAAATAATTATATAATAAATTAATATATTTAAAAAGAAAAAACTGCATAAAGCAGTAATCTATTTATTTAAAGTTAATGAATGTTCATTTAAAAGATTTAGATAATTTTGGCATTCTGGATTTTTACCATATTTTTGAATTACTTCTGCTAAAGTATCCTTTAAATATGCTAAAATATCACCAAATTCATCTTGATCTTTATAAACTTCTAATAAATCGTCTAAAGTTTGATAATCTTCTTTTGTAATTTTGAAAGAAACAGGTTCGTAAGCAAAACGATAATCATCTGTAATACTTCTAGTTAAATTTAATGTATAAGAATTTTTACCATCATAATCTATACTTAGTTTTAAATAAGGTTTACCATCAATAATTTCAGCATAAGGAATATAACAAGTAACTTCAGATTCCTTCTTTTCTTTTTCATCTTCTAAAGATTTATGAATATGAATATAATAATGATTTTCATTATTATACCATCCTTTTTCGTAGACTACACTGTTACCTGATAAAAGCATCCTATAATTAAATTCTAATGTTTCAGGTTCATTAAGATAAACTCTTGAAGGTCTATCATATTTAAAATAAACACAATCATTAGTTTTAGTTATACTGCAAATAATAACATCTCTATAATTTAAGATACTAATAATCTTTTCATTCTCATCTTTCTCATACATAACATAAGATAAATCACTATGTTTAAAATAGGCATTACGATACTCTTCTAAGTAACCATTTATTTTGGCTATATTGGCTTGAATCTTGGGATCATTAAGCATATCTTCTGTTAAGCCAAGTTCTTTAACTAAGTCATTGCTAATTCTATCTATTTTGATTTTATTTTTCACATAAGGACCGCTTTTACTTATTTGTTCTAAAGAATAGACAGCACCTTGATCTTTAACATACTCTTCTTCAGAAACTCCTTTTTTAGCGCAACCCGCTACTACACCAACTTGTAATGCTGCCAAAAGACAAGCTATACCTTGTTTTAAATTAATTTTATTTTTTTCTATCATTTTAAATTCCCCCTTTAAAAATTTTTATCTAGTTTTTTCTTTTACATCTTTATTTAAATTTTCATTTATAATACCAATATATTTTTGACATAATTCTTCTTGGCCATACTTTTTAATAATCTCAATTATAGTACTGCCACAATAAGATAAGATATTTTCATATTCACCAATTGCTTTATAAATATTTATTAAATTATCTAATTCATTAAAATCTTCTACGCCGATTTCAATAACTAGCTCATTATCAAAATTTAAAGTATATTTGTTTTCTTCATCTTTATGTAATCTTATATATAATCCTTCAGGTGTTTCTGAAGAAGCATTAGAATTTGTATAATTAATATATGAAGTATATGTATATGAATCCATCTCTCCAAAATTATAACTTTCTCCAACATTATAATAACTGTTATCAAAATTCCAATTTAAATCGTAATTATAATAAGTAGCTCTATTATTTTCATCAAGATTTATATAATAATTAGGACTATGATCAGAATATTTTAAAGCAAAAATTATTGATGTACTAGAAATAAGCGCTGGCATCAAAGTAACAGAAGCAATATCTTCATTGCCTGCTTTAAAGACTATTTCATTAGAACTTTCACTTTTTTGAATTTGATAAGATACATTCTCATAAGTACCTAAGTATTTATTTAATATATTAATATTCCCTTGGAGAATTGAATCTTTTAACATGTCAAATGTTATTCCAAGAGAACTAGCAAGTTCTTGATTAAATTTAAGATTGGCTTGATTATCAACATTTTTATCTATATCTTCATCTATGTTTTCTTCGGGCTTGCTTTCTTCTATACTTTCATTTTCTTTCTTAATTAATTCTTCTTGTAAAGCCGCTTTTTCTTTTTCTAGTTCTTCAATCGTTTTTAAGGCTGTATTATACTCTTCTTCAGAAACACTATCCTTAGTAGTACAACTCGTAACTGCCCCAATTTGAAGAGCGGCTAAAAGACAAGCTAGGCCTTTTTTAAATTTAATTTTGGTTTTTTTAATCATCATAAATCCCCCCTTTTTAAAAATTATCTTATATTATACACCAAAATTAGAATTTGTCAAATAATTAATCTTCAAGGATGTAATAAACTAGATGTGGGAAAAATAAATTTTTTCTAAAATAAAACTAGAGTGTGCTCTCTAGTTTCTTTTTAATATGATGTAAGATGGTCACCCCAAAAAAGGGAAAGACTTCTTTTTTGAACAGGGTTTTTAGTCCAAATTGTTTCGCCATTGTGATGAATTTTAATAACATTATTTTTTCTCATAAATTCGGCAATTTGAGCTTGAACATCTTCATCTAGTATGTCATCTCTATCAAGTCTAACTGTTGCGGGTCTAAAAATTATTTCGCCATCTTTAGTAAATGCTAAATCTCCTCTTCTATAGTGTTCTTCAACTACAACATCAAAAACATAAGCTCCGCCATCTCTAAGGGCTTCAATAAGATTACTACTTAATTCACTCATAAAAATAATTCCTTTCTTAAATAAGATAGTATCTATTATATTACTCTTATAAATTTATGTCAATTAAAATTCAAACATCTTTATATATCCTTCTAAAGTTAAATGATATTTATTAATTATATATGAGGCATTACCAATATAATAAAAGTAATTGTTTTCTTTTATTAAACCATATTTTGTTAAATTATCATTAATATAGTTAGAAACATCTAAATTATCAAGAAGTAAACTAAAAGCTTTGCCAGAATGATAATAATTACTTAAATTAGTAATTTTAATTATAAAAGGAGTTAAATAACCTTTGGTAATTATTAAATTAACATGATAATATTTTTTAATATCCTTAGCTAATTTTTTAAATATTTTATAAGTAGTTTTATCTAAATAAATTAACTGATTATGCGAATATTTCTTATTTATTTTTATTAAATTCATATTTAATTATATGTAGTATTATTTGGTAAAATTTGCTAATAATAAAAATAATAAGAAGGTGGATAATGAACAAGATAGTAGAAAGATTAAAAAAAGAATTTGCAAATGTTCCTGATTTTAAAACTAAAGAAATAAAAGTTAGTTTAACTAAAACTATATTTGTTTGTTTTATTGAAACTGTCTGTTCTGGGGATAAAATTAATGATTATATTTTAAAACACTTAACAAGATATAATCCGAAATTGAATTTAAATAGTAATACTCCAGGATCTAATACAGTTATTTTAGATAATTATGATAAAATTGAATTTTATATAACTAATGGTTTTGCTATTGTTATTGATAATAATGAAATAATTGCGATTGAAGTAAGGGGTGATTTACAAAGAGCGGTTAGTCAAGCTTTAAGAGAGCCATCCCTTTTAGGTCCCGAAGATTCTTTTGTTGAGAACTATCAAACAAATATGGGACTTATTAAAAGAAGAATTAAAACTCATCATTTAAAAAGCGAAGAATTAGTAATGGGAAGAGATACTCTTACCACTTTAAGTATTAACTATATTGATAATATTGCTAAAAAAGAAGATATTGAGATTATTAAAGAAAAATTAGAGTCTATTGATGTGGATGGCATTATTGATTTAGGAACAATTGTTAATTATTTAGAAAGTGAAAATAAAACAGTATTTCCGACGATTAAAAGAACAGAAAGACCCGATTTAGTTGCTACTGCGCTTTTAGAAGGCAAAATAGTTATTTTAATGGATACTTCTCCTTTTGCTTTAATTCTTCCTACATTCCTAGTTGATTTTGTTAATCCCGTTAGTGATAATTATGTTAAAAGCGTAAATGTTGGTTTTATTAAAGTTTTAAGAGCAATATGTTTTGTTTTATCCATGGTAACGCCCGGTATATATATTGCAATTATTAACTATAATCAAGAAACAATACCAGCAAGTTTACTCATTAACATTAGTACCCAGCGAAGCGGAGTTCCCTTCCCTTCCATTGTCGAAATAATTATGCTTTTAATTATTTGTGATATTTTAAGAGAAAGTGATTTAAGATTTCCATCTAATTTTGGTTCGGCAATCTCTATACTAGGGGCGCTAATTATTGGTGATGCGGCAGTTAATGCGGGCCTTGTATCACCGATTGCTCTTATAATTGCCTCATTTACCTTTATTACAAGTCTTATTTTTTCAGATTTAGAAATTAGTAATGCTTTAAGATATTATCGGTATTTATTCTTATTCTTTGCCTCCTTCTTTGGCTTATATGGGATCTTTTTAGCGACAATTTTCTTCCTTACTAATGTAATATCAATAAGAAGCTTAAATGCACCATATTTTGCTCCCGTAGCCCCTTTTAACAAAGAATACTTTTACAAAACTCTTTTAAAGAAAAAAGATATTAAAAATACTAAAAGAAGTGAACTTTTAACTAATGATAATTTAACGAGAGGAAAATTTCAATGAAAGGATTTAAATTAATAATTTTAGTTATTTTTCTATTTTGTTTAAGTGGATGTTACGATAATATTGAGCTTAATAATTTAGCAATTATTTCAGGTATTGGAATAGATTATCATGATAATAATTATTATTTAACTTATGAAATATTAAATGATATTAAAACTAGTGAAAATACCACGATGAAAAGTTATACAATAATGGGAAGTGGAAAAAACTTACCAGATGCTTTTACGAATGCCAACTATAAAGTGGGAAAAAAACCTTATTTTGCCCATTTAAAAATAGTTTTATATTCAGATACTATTATTAAAAATCATCTAGATAAAATTAGTGATTTTCTAATTAGAGATACCGCCATTAGAGATGAGTTTATTCCTATCGCCGTAAAAGATGTAAGTCCCGATGAAATACTTAAACATAATAGCGATAATATTCCAGTTGTAAGTGATTTTATTATGAATTTAATAAATAATGAAAAATATAATAATAATTTAGCAGTCACTGATGTCTATCAAATATTTTTAGCTAAGCTTATTAGTCAAAACAAAGATGCAATTATAAGTAGTTTAACTTTTAATGATCAAGAGGAAATAACTTTATCAAATTTCGCTATTTTTAATGGTTATAATAAAGTAAATGAATTATCCATTAATGATTCACGCCTTTATAATTTATTAAGTCAAAATACTTTTAGTGCTTCATTTAATAAAAAATATGATAATAAAAATTTTGCTATTACTATAACGGGCTCCAAAACTGATATAGATGTTTCAAATGATGAGATTAATATTAATTTAAATTTAAAAGGAAGAGTTATTGAAAATAATCCTAACTTGGATTTAAAAGAAGAAAAAACTTATAAAAAAATAAATGAAGACTTTGAAAAAGTTATTAAAAATGATGTAGAAAATTTCATTAAAGTTTTACAAGAAAATAATAGTGATATATTAGGATTCCAAGAGATATATTATAAAAAATACAGAAAAGAAAATAAAGGCCTATGGTTAAAAAGCAAAGTTAATGTTCAAGTAGATTTAAAAGTCAATACGAAAGGCTTTATATTCGAGGTGAAAAATGAAAAATAGACTATCTTATTTTATTACTCGTTCTTCCATGTTTGGAATAGGTTTTTTCTTACTTTTTAAAAATATAGGTAAAGATGCTTGGATTGGAGTATTATTAGGAAGTATCTTAGGTATAGGAATTATTTATTTATATCATTTAATTAAAAAATATTTAGCAAAAGAAAGCTTAAAAGATAGATTAAATAAGACTTTTATGGGTAAAATATTTCTTCTTTTATTAATAGTATTTTATTTATATATCATGATGATTATTTTAATATTATTACCAATGTTTGTAAATTCTTTTTACTTACTTTATACCCCTAAAATACTAGTTGTTATTCCTTTTATGCTTTTAGCAATTTATATAGCTAACAAAGGCAAAAATACTCTTTCTAATTTAAGTAGTTTATTATTTATCTTTAGTATCTTAATTATAGCAATTTATTTCTTACTCTTAATTAAATATTATGATTTTAATAATCTAATTCCTATTTTTACAGTTAAAACTAATAGTTTATTATTATCTACTATTATTTATGCATCAATTACAACTATTCCAAATATATTAACTATTAATTATGAAGGAAATAATTTTAAAGATGATTTAAAAAACTATATATACGCTAATATAAGTATTTTATTTATAACATTAAGTATTATTTTAGCTTTAGGGGAACCTCTTTTAAAAATTTATAGTTTTCCTGAATATGATGTTTTAAAACAAATTAAAATCTTAGACTTTATTGAAAATGTAGAAAATTTATCAACCTTTGTCTGGTATTTTGATTTATTTATCACTCTTGCTACTGTAACATCTAACTTGAAAGAGACTTTACCTCGTAAATATAACAAAATTTATTTTTATCTTTTAATTTTATTAATCGTCATTATTTCTAATTTTGTAATTGGTGAAAATTACCGAATTATCTCAATTACTTTTAAAAGCTATGCTTTTATCTTAGATATATTCTTAGTTATATTTATAGCTTTATTAATATATTTAAAAATAACTAATAAAAAGAAAAGCCAAATAAAAAACACTTAAAAGTGTTTAAATCCATTTACTTATATATATTTTTCTAGTTGTATATTCTTCATAACTAGTAAAGATTTTAATAATAACATCAACAATACTTTTAATAATATTATTATCTTTTCTAACTTTAACAGTAACGATTTCTTGTTGTAATGTGCTTCTAAAAAGATAATCATGAATGTAATTTGTTAAAACTCGATCAAGCTCAATAGCAGTTTCTATTTCTTCACTATTATCTATGTTAATGGAAAAAATATAACTTTTATATATATTGACTAGCTTTTCACTAATCATATCGCCATCTTCAAAGTCGAAATTAACAATACTGTAATAATTAGGGCAATATTTTAATACTTCTTTATTACTCTTCATAATCACACGCTTATCTTTCTACCTTAATTAAATAATACAATAGATTACATGATAAATCAATAAAAAATAATAAAAAAGATAAAAAAAATAATCATTCTGATAAAATGATTATTTTTAGTTTAAATAATTCGTCACGATCATTTAAAATTACTCTCCATAATCTTAAATATTAAATCAAATATTATCAGTATTTGATGCGACTAACTTATCTTTAGAGTTTACTTTCTCCTCAAACAATTGTTATCGCTTAGCGTAGATAAGATTATTATTACATAATTTATTTTACTAAATATATAAATATATTGTTATATCCATATATTCTATACTAAGCAATTATATTGTATCTTAATAAAAATTCTTTGTCAAGTGTCCTTCTTTTAAGCACGACCAGCGTATTTGCCATCACTAGTAGTAACTAAAATCTTTTCACCTTCATTAATGAATAAAGGTACTTTGATGGTTTTACCAGTTTCAATTTTAGCATCTTTTTGAGCATTAGTAGCGGTATTTCCTTTAACTGCTGGAGCAGTTTCCACTACTGTATATTCAACTTTCTCTGGTAAAGAGATACCAATTATTTCGCCTTCATAAAAATCAATAGCAATATCAATACCTTCTTTAATATATGATGCATCATCACCTAAAATTTTCTTAGGTACTTCGATTTGTTCATAAGTTTCATTATTCATGAAAACTAGATTATCACCGCTTGCATATAAATATTGTACACTAGTCTTATCAACATGAGCTCTAGTTATTTTAATATTAGTATTAAATGTTTGTTCTACAATTGAACCAGTTCTTAAATTTTTTAATTTAATACGAACGAAAGCTGGACCTTTACCTGGTTTAACATGTTGAAATTCTTGAATTAAACAAAGGTTACCATCTATAATAACTGTCATGCCATTTTTAATATCATTAATATTAATGTTCATAAATTATTTCCTTTCTTCTATTTTTTCTCTTTTGCTACAACGTTTTTACGACATTTTGGACAATATCTTTTAAATTCTAAACGTTCAGGATTATTTTTTTTGTTTTTACTTGTTGGACGTAATTCAGCACCACACTCAGTACATCTCATAATAACAAAATTACGATTTTCATTTTTAGCCATATAAAATCCTCCTCACTTAAATACTACCATATTATATCAAATTTTTACATATTTTCAAACAAAAAATTTTATCTTTTTAATTCAACAACAAAAAATTTTATCTTTTTAATTCATGGTTAATTGGGCCACTATTAAGGATGTAATTTATTTCGTTTACCC
>CANQZQ010000022.1 GCA_947628375.1 uncultured Bacilli bacterium | reverse complement strand
ACGGGTATTTTTTTATTTATTTGTAAAAAAGAAGATGTTAAGAAAATATTTTATTTATTTTCTAACATCCCCTTTTTATTGACTATATTGTATATACTGTATATAATAAGTATATACATTGAGGCGCATATGGAAATAATAATAAGTAACACAAGTGGCATACCAATTTATGAACAAATTAAAGAAGAGATAAAGGCGAAAATTATAACAGGAGAATTACAAGAAGGAGAGCTTTTACCATCAATTAGAGCCTTAGCTAAAGATTTAAAATGCAGCGTTATTACTATGAAAAATGCTTATGAAGAATTAGCTAAAGAAGGTTTTGTTAAAACAATTCCCACAAAAGGCTTTTACGTTTCAAAGATTAATAAAGATTTAATTAAAGAAAGTATTTTAAATAAAATAGAAAGTTATTTAGATAAAGCTGTAGTAATAGCGAAAATTAATAAAATAACTAAAAAAGAAATTAAAGATATAGTTGATATTTTATATGAGGAGGATAATAATGAATAATATTTTAGAGGTAAAAAATGTAAATAAAAGTTATGACAATTTTGCTTTAAAAGATATATCTTTTAGTTTACCTAAAGGAATGATTATGGGCTTAATTGGTGAAAATGGAGCTGGGAAAACCACAACAATTAAAATTATTTTAAATCTAATTAAAAAGTATCAAGGGAATGTTCAAATATTTGGTTTAGATAATAGCCAAAATGAAAAAGAAATTAAAGAAGATGTTGGAGTAGTTTTAGATGATTCTTTTTTCCCTGATATATTAACAGCTAAAGATATTAATATAATAATGAAAGGTATTTATCAAAATTGGGATAGTAATTTATATAATACATATTTAACAAAATTTAATTTACCTAATAATAAACAAATTAAAAATTTTTCTAAGGGTATGCGTAAAAAATTAGAAATAGCTACTTCTTTAGCTCATCATCCTAAATTATTAATCTTAGATGAACCAACATCTGGCCTAGATCCTGTTGCGCGGAGTGAAATTATTGATATATTTCAAGAATTTATTCAAAATTCTGAATGTTCTATTTTATTTTCTACTCATATTACCAGTGATTTAGAACATATTGCGGATTATATAACATTCATTAATAATGGCCATATTGTATTATCAGAAACAAAAGATGAAATTTTAGAACAATATGCTCTTGTTAAATGTCGTAAAGATGAATTTGAAAAGATTAATAAAAATGATTATTTAAAATATAAAAAGAATGTTTATGATTATGAAGTTTTAATTGCTAATAAAAATGAATTTAAAAAGAAATACGATATTAAAGTTATTGATAAAATAACTTTAGATGATTTAATGGTTTTAATGATTAAGGGGGAAGAATAATGCTTGGTTTTATAAAAAAAGATTTATTAATGATTAAAAGTAATTGGAAGTTTTTAACAATATTATTTATTGTTTATATATTTATGTCTTTTTCTAATCAAATGGATATTTCTTTTATCTTACCCTTTATGTCTGTAATGGTCATGATTTCCACATTTAGTTATGATACTTTAAATAAATGGGATAATTATGCTACTGCACTCCCTAATGGTCGTAAGAATTTAGTAAAAGCAAAATATGTAGCAACCGTTTTTGTTATTATTCTTATCACACTTTTAACCACCATTCTTTCAATATTAATATCTGTTTTTCATCATGACCCCGTTAATTTTAACGAATTATTAATTACTATTATTAGTAGTATTTTTGCGACTCTTTTAGTTCAATTTATTATGTATCCTATTATTTATAAATTAGGAATTGAAAAAGCAAGAATTGCTATATTTGTTCTTGTATTCGGTCTTGTTATAATGGGAGGCATCATTATAAATTGTTTTGATTTATCTTTTATTGGTAAATATTTAAATATTATTAGTGATTATTTAATAATTATTATAATATTACTGACAATTATTTTTTATCTTATTTCCTATTATATATCTTTAAAAATTATGATGAAAAAAGAATATTAATTATGTTTCATTATTAATCCTTTTTAAATTCTTTTATTTTTAGTATAATATTTTTTGTAGTGGAGTAATTATGAAAAAAAATAAAAAATTTTTAAAATTCTTAATATCTTTATATCAACCTGTTAAATTATTATCATTTGTGATGATTATCTCGATGATTATTTCGCAAGTTTTTGATTTATTAAAGAATTATATTATTAAAGATATTATTGATTTACCTAATAATCCTAATTTTCAAATAACTGATTTATATAAAATAAGTGCATTTTTAATATTAACAATTTTATTAGTTTTTACTTTTCGTTATATTTCCAATATTGTTAGAACTATAACTATTGTTAAAAAACAAACACCTCATATATCAGAGTATTTATTTAGTAATTTAAGTAAAAAAAATTATGCTTTCTTTGTTGATAATTTTAGTGGTAAAATTTCCTCAGCAATTAATCAAGTAAGTAATGAAATAATTGATTTAAATGCTAGAATAACAGTAGGTTTTGTTTCTTTGTTAACATCAATGATAAGTAGTTTAATTATATTGTTTACCATTAATATTCCTATTTTTATAATAGCTTTAATTTTATTTTCAGGAATTATTATAACTAGATCTTTGTATTTTACCAAAAAATATTTACCATTAATAAAAACTAGTCAAGAATATAATATTGAATATAGTGGTATTTTAAATGATGCTGTTTTAAACTTTACTTCACTAAAAGTTTATAGTGCGGTTGATAATTTTTCGCATACTTTAAAAAAGAAAAGAGAAGAAGCGAACATTTACCGTAATGAAGCCTCTAAAAGAGAGTTTACTTATGGTGCTATAGCTAATTTAATTTATTTAATTGTTTTTGCGATTTTATTAGTTTATGCTATTAAACTATATAGTAATTATTTAATGTCATTAGGTAATTTTGTCTTTTTTATAAATGCTATGGTATCTTTAAAAGCCTCTTCTACTGATTTTACTTGGTCTTATATTAAAATTGGTGAAATCTTAGTTAGACTTAAAAATAGTTATGAATTATTATATGAAGATTATAATTATGATGATGAATATAAAGATGAAATAGTTGTTAATAAAGGACAAATTAATTTTGATAATGTTAATTTTAAATATACAAATAATTATGTTTTAAAGAATTTTAATTTAGAAATAAAAGATCAAGAAAAAGTTGGAATTATTGGGGTAAGTGGCAGTGGTAAAACAACGTTAGTTAATTTGCTTTTTAAATTTTATAATCCGGAAAGTGGAAAAATTTTAATTGATGGTCAAGATATTGCTGATTGTAGTACGAAGTCTGTTTACAAAGTTCTAACTTATGTGCCACAAGAAACAATTCTTATGCATGCCTCAATTTTAGATAATATTAAAATTGCGAAGATGGATGCTAGTTATGATGAAATAGTTAAAGCTTGTAAAAGGGCTGAATTACATGACTTTATTGAGACTCTTCCGCAAAAATATGAGACAATTGTCGGTGAAAGAGGCATTAAGTTATCAGGAGGCCAAAGGCAAAGAATTGCTTTAGCAAGAATTTTTTTGAAAGATGCTAAAATAGTTATCTTTGATGAAGCCACAAGTAGTCTTGATAATAATACGGAATTTAAAATTCAACAAAATATTAATAAATATTTTAAAAAAGAAACTATAATTTGTATTGCCCACCGTTTATCAACTTTAAAAGAAATGGATTATATTGTAGTTATGGATAATGGTTATATTATTGATGTTGGTACACCTAAAGAAATAATTCCTAAATATGACAAAGTTGATTTTAAAAGTGAAACTTGATAAAATGCAACTAATAAGGGACATAATGTAACTTAAATTATATAGATTAATTGATTACAAGGTGCTATAATAAGTTTAATGTTAAGTTGGCGGAGGAAGTCATGTATAATGTAGTAGATTATTTAGAAGAGTCTTTAAAAAAATGCAAAGATAAAATAGCAATTATTGAAGAAGATCAAAAAATTACTTATAATGAATTAGCTCTTTTTAGTAAAAAGATTGGTAGTTATATTGGTGCTTTTATATTTAATGAACCTGTTATTATTTTTATGGATAAAGGAATAGAGGCCCTTACTTCTTTTTTGGGGGTTATATATGGTGGCTCTTATTATACTTTAATAAATCCAGAACTTCCTTTAACAAGAATTAATAATATTAAAGAAACACTTAATTCTAAAATAGTTATTACAAATGATGAATATTATGACTTAGCCAAAATTTATTTTAGTGATTTAGAAATAAAAAATATTAATGATTTAAAAAACGAAGAAATAAATGAAGAAATATTAAAAGATTGTTATAAAAGGCATATTGATACTGATCCTTTATATGTTAATTTTACATCAGGTTCGACTGGTATTCCTAAAGGAGTTGTAATATCTCATCGCTCAGTTATCGATTTTATTAATATTTTTACTAATTTATTTAATTTTCAGGAAAATGATATTATTGCTAATCAGGCTCCCTTTGATTTTGATGTTTCCGTTAAAGATATTTATTCATCTTTAAAAGTGGGAGCAACTTTAGTTATTGTTCCTAAAAAATATTTTTCTAACCCAGCTTTGTTACTTGATTATCTTTGTGATAATCAAGTAACAACTTTAACTTGGGCTGTCTCAGCCTTATGTTTAATCACAACATTCCATGGCCTTGATTATAAAGTACCAAATACTATAAATAAAATATTATTTAGTGGAGAGGTCATGCCTTTAAAACATTTAAAAATTTGGATGGAACACTTACCTAATGCTATGTATGTTAATTTATATGGACCAACAGAAATTACTTGTAATTGTCTATATCATATTATCGATAACAAAAAAGAATATGATAAAATTCCTATCGGTAAACCATTTCCTAATGAAAGAGTCTTTTTGCTTGATAATAACAATAATTTAATTAAAGGAAAAAACACCACTGGGGAGGTGTGTGTAACCGGAACTTGTCTTGGTTTAGGATATTTTCATAATGAAGAACAAACAAATAAACATTTTATGCAAAATCCGAGTAATGCAAATTATTTAGAAAATATTTATAGAACCGGTGATCTTGCCTATCTAAATGATGATAATGATTTTGTCTTTATGGGACGCATAGATTATCAAATTAAATATTTAGGTCATCGAATTGAACTTGAAGAAATTGAAAAAGCCATCATGGATATAGAAGAAGTTAGTAGATGTTGTTGTTTATTTGATGAAGAAAAAGCTCGCCTTTATGCCTTTTATATTGGTGATATTGAAAAAAGTGATCTTCATCATACTTTAAAAGAAGTTTTACCAACCTTTATGATTCCAACCAAAATAATAAAAACTGATGAATTACCTTTAACTAAAAATGGAAAAATTGATCGGCAAAAATTAAAAGAGGTGGTAGAATGAATTTCGAAAATATTATTATTAAATATGGTACACCAGCTTATATTTTTAATATAGATGAATTAATTAAAAGAGTAGAGTATTTAAATAGTAAATTATCTTTTCCTTTAGTTTATGCCGTCAAAGCTAATACTTTTATTATTAAAGAATTAGAAAATTATGTTGAAAGATATGAAATATGTTCTAATGGCGAATATGAAATTTGTGATAAATTACAAATTAAAGATGAAATGATGGTTATATCTGGTGTCAATAAAGAAGAAGATAAAATAGCCAAAATGATAAAAGATAAAAATATTTTAAAATATACAGTTGAATCTTTAAATCAATTTGCTTTATTACAAAGATTAGCTAAAGAAAATAAAAAAATAGTTCATTTACTTTTAAGATTAACATCAGGCAATCAATTTGGCATAACCAAAGAAGAAGTAAAAAAAATAATTAATGATTATGATCATGAATATATAGTTATTGATGGCCTTGAATATTTTTCTGGAACTCAAAAACATAATTTAAATATTATTGAAAAAGAAATTAATGATTTAAATAATTTTATCAATGAACTGGAAAACGATTTTAATTTTCCAATTAAAGAAATAGAATATGGTCCAGGACTTCCAGTGTATTATTTTCAAGATAATGAATTTTTAGAAGATGAATTTTTAATTAAATTAAATGAATTATTAAAAACATTTAAGATAAAAGTTAGTTTAGAAATCGGCAGAAGTATCGCATCATCTTGTGGTTACTATTTAACAAGGGTTGTTGATTTAAAAAGTAATCAAAATGGTAATTTTGCGATATTAGATGGTGGCATCAATCATTTAGTTTATTATGGTCAAATGATGGCCATGAAAATACCTTATTTTGATTTAATAAGTAGTAAAGATTGTAGTGAAAAGAAAGTATATAATTTATGTGGCTCTCTTTGTACTATTAATGATATTTTAGTTAAAAATATCGAATTAAAAGAATTAAAGATTGGTGATACTTTTATCTTTAAAAATGTGGGAGCATACTCTGTAACGGAAGGAATATCTTTATTCTTAAGTCGTGATTTACCAAAAGTAATTTTATATAAAAATAATAAATGTTATTTAGTAAGAGATACATATAAAACAAGTAATTTAAATTTTCCAAATGTAGTAGAGGAGTAGTGATAAGATGGAAAAGTTAATAGAAATTTTAGAGGAATTAAATCCTGATGTTGATTATGAAAATTGTGAGAATTTAGTTGATGGGAGATATTTAGATTCCCTAACTATTTTATCTTTAATTAGTGAAATTGAAGATAATTTTGGGGTAGTTATCCCAACAGTTGAGATTATTCCTGACAACTTTAATTCTGCTAAAAAAATATGGGCTTTAATAACTAAATTAGAAGAGGAATAATAATGTCTTACTTCGATGTTATTTACTTTCTAGCTTTTTTACCCGGGTTAATTATCATATATAATCTTTTACCTAAAAAGATAAAACCTTTTATCTTGCTTTTAGCAAGCTTTGCTTTTTTCTTTACCTATAGTAAATGGTTAATTATTTTTATCCTTTTATCATCTTTATCTATTTATTTAGCTGGATTAACAATGCAAAAAATAGACAAAGAGAAAAAAGACGCCATTAAAGATTTAGAAATAGAAGAAAAAAAGATTATTAAAGCTAAATATTTAAATAAGAAAAAAATTGTTTTAATCATAACTGCTTTATTTAATATAGCTTTCTTATTTTATTTTAAATATTTAGGATTTTTTAAAGGTATTATTAATAGTTTATTAAAGATATTTAATATTAATGGTAATTTAAAAATTATTCATCATTTAGCTCCGATAGGTATATCTTTTTATACTTTAAGCGCTATCTCTTATTTAATAGATGTCTATCATGAAAAATATGAATGTGAAAATAATTATTTTAAAATTCTTCTTTATTTAATATTTTTTCCAACTTTAGTTGAAGGGCCAATTACGAGATATAATGAAGTAAGAGATACATTATTTACGGGGAATAAAACAACTTATAAAAGTTTTTGTTTTGGCTATCAAAGAATTTTATATGGTTTATTTAAGAAAATTGTTATTGCTGATCGTTTAAATATTTTTGTTAAAATAATCTTTACTGATTATATGCATTTTTCAGGGCCAATAATTTTTTTAGGGGCTATTTTCTATACCATCTTACTTTATATGGAATTTTCAGGAACAATGGATATAGTTATTGGAAGTGCCGAAATATTTGGTATTATTATTCCGGAAAACTTTAAACAACCTTTTTTCTCTAAAAATATTTCCGAATTTTGGAGTAGATGGCATATAACCTTAGGATTATGGTTTAAAGATTATATTTTTTATCCTGTCTCTTTGTCTAAAGGAGTAAAAAAAATAACTAGTAAAATTAAAGAATTATTTGGCCCAAGAACATCTTCTTTATTTATGGGAGCCATTGCCTTATTTGCCGTTTGGTCTTTAAATGGTTTATGGCATGGTGCTGGTTATCAATTTTTATTTTTTGGTTATTACCATTTTATCTTAATTTTATTAGGAAATATCTTTGAACCATTAATTGTTAAGATATGTCATAAATTAAAAATAAATAGAGAAAATTTTCTTTATAAATTAATACGTATTATTAAAACTTGTCTTTTAATTTTTATTGGTGAATTATTCTTTAGAGCTAATAGTTTAACTAGTGGTATAGAGATGATGAAAAGAATAATAACTAATTTTACATTTAAAGGTTTTAATCATGCTGTTTTAACTCTTGGTCTAGATATTAAAGATTACATAATTATTACTCTTTCTTTAATCTTTATTTTAGTTATTAGCATTTTAAAAGAAAAAAATATTGAAGTAAGAGAAAGCTTAAGTAAAAAACATATTGTTATTAGATGGGCTTGCTACTACGCTTTAATACTTAGTATAATAGTTTTTGGAGCTTATGGGGAAGGGTATGTCCCAGTTGAACCCATTTATGCCGATTTTTAGGTGATATATGAAAAATATTTTAAAAAGTATTGTATTTGTTTTAATTTTATTTTTACTAGTTACTTTAATTTCATCTTTACTTCTTCCTCATGATAGTGTTCGAAAATATGGTATTATTAAAACTTCTGTTTATGAAATTTTAGGAGAAAAGGAAGATTCTATTGATGCGGTAGTTATTGGTGATAGTCTAATTTATTCCGGTATATCCCCAATGGAAATATGGCATAATTATGGTATTACTGTTTTTGATTTAGCAAAAAGTGCTGAATTAATAAGTAGTTCTTATAAAAATTTTGAAATGGCTATAAAAAGTCAACATCCTAAATTAATTTTCTTTGAAGGAAATGTTTTATATCGCGAAAGTAAAAATAAACCATGGTTTTATGTCTGGGAAGAATTATATAAAACTTATTTTCCTATTACGAAATATCATAATAATTGGAAAAAATATTTATTTACAAATTTAAATGATTCCATGAATTATAGTAAGATTAATATTTATAAAGGATTTAAATATATTACAAAAACTAAACCTGGTAAAAAATTAGATTATATGAAAGAAAAAGATAAGATTGAAGTACCAAAAGAAAATCAAGAATATTTTCAAAAAATATATGATTTATGTCAAAAGAATAATGTTAGATTAGTATTAATTAGTACACCTAATATGAAAAGTTGGAATTATGGTAAATATTTAGGAACTAAAGATTTAGCTTTAAAATATAATCTAGAATATATTGATTTAAATATTAATAATCCTTTAAATATTGATTGGAAGACAGAATCAAGAGATGCTGGAAGTCATTTAAATTATAAAGGAGCTTTAAAATTATCTCAATTTATTGGTAAGTATTTAAAAGAAACTAATTTATTTACTGATAAAAGAGAAGATAGTAATTATGCTTCTTGGAATGAAGCTTATGAAATTTATAAAGAAGGCTTAAAATAATAACTATTAATTTTTCATTTATAATAGTATAATAAAGAAGAGGTAGAGAAAATGAAAAAAGGAAAAAGAAAATTTGATCTAAGTAAATTAACTACGCCATTATTAATAATCATTATTATTTTATTAGTAATATCTATAGTATTATTAATAATTAAAGATAATCGCCAAAAATATGATAACGATGATTATTATCCAATTAATATTAAAGATGATAATAATACTTATGATCCTGAAAAGGTGAAAATATCCATGCAAAGAGCTTTAGAAATTGCTTTAAATGATTTAAAGATAAAAGAAAAAGATGCTTATGATGTTGATATTGAACTAGAAAATAAATATAATAATACTGTTTATGAAGTATCATTTAATTATAGTATGCATGAGTATGAATATTATATTGATGCCACGAATGGAGATATTATTCATTCTTTTAAAGAATTAGATTTTTAAAATAAAAAAGCGTAAGCGCTTTTTTTATTGTCTTTGACTATGTTATAATAATAAAAAGGGTGATTAGATAATGAAGAAGAAACAAATAATTATTGTAAGTGTAATAACTGTAATTATTTTTATAGCTTTATTTATTTTTATATTTAAAAATAATCATGTAAATTCTAAATTTAATACAGATTATGTTTCTTTAATGATGCAAAAAAGTAATTTTGATGAAGGATTTTTAAAATGGATTAGTAAAGAATATACTGATGTTTTAGCTTCAATTTCTTATGCAATCGATAATGATAATTATAAAGATTCTATTTGGCATGATTTAACTGGTAATTCTTTAATTGTTTTAAATGATTTATATCATAAAAGTTATGATAATAATGAGAATGTTTCTTACATCAAAGGTAATAAAGATTATGTTGAGATTGGTTTTACTGGTGATATCTCTTTAGCGGATAATTGGGAAATAATGCCTAAATATCAAAGTAGTGGGGGTATTAATGGTATTTTATCAGAAGATATTTTAGACTTTATGAATAATGAAGATTATTTAATTGTTAATAATGAATTTTCTTTTAGTAACAGGGGTACTCCTTTAAAGAGTAAAAAATGGACTTTTAGAGCAAATCCAGAAAATGTAAGTATTTATAAAGAAATGGGCGTTGATATGGTAACCCTTGGTAATAATCATGTATATGATTATGGGGATGATGCTTTTTTAGATACTCTTAGTACTTTAAAAAATGCTCAAATTCCTTATATTGGGGCAGGTGAAAATATTAATGAAGCAAGTAAAGCTCATTATTTAATTATTAATGGTTATAAAATCGCTTTTTTAAACGCAACTAGAGCTGAAAAATATATTTTAACACCAGGGGCTAGTGAAAATAGCTTAGGTGTCTTTAGATGCTATGACCCAGATAATTTAGTAAGTAGAATAAAAGAAGAAAAAGAGGTTAGTGATTACGTGGTAGTCCTTCTTCACTGGGGCAAAGAAGAATCCCATAATTTAGAAGATGTTCAAAAAGAAACGGGTAAATTATATATTGATAGTGGGGCAGATTTAATTGTAGGTTCTCATGCGCATGTTTTACAAGGATCAGAATTTTATCAAGATAAATTAATCATGTATAATTTAGGTGATTTTATTTTCAGTAATGATCAAACAGAAACTGGTATTTTTTCTTGGCGACTTAAAAATGATGGTACCAGTGAATATTATTTTTTACCTAGTTTACAAAAAAATTGCTATACTTCGATATTAACTGGTAATGATGCTAATAATTTATATAATAAAATGACTTCTTGGAGTGTTAATGCTTTATTTAATATAGATGGAAAAATTACCGAAAAAGCTTAAAAATTGCTATGTCAAATAAATTTGATAGCAATTTTTTTCTATCTAAGATACATTGAAAGTAAGAAAGGAGTAAAAATGAATCTGGGTAAAAAAATAATTGAATTAAGAAAGGATAATAAGATGTCACAAGAAGATTTAGCAGAAGTCTTAAATGTTACTAGGCAAACTGTTTCTAATTGGGAAAATGGTAAAAATTATCCAGATATTGGAACGCTTATTTTATTAAGTAATAAATTCCATATTTCTCTAGATATCTTATTAAAAGGTGATAATAAAATGATTAGTAGTATAGATAGTAAAGTGCATCATCATCATATTTTCAAAATAGCTATCGTATCTTTAATAATAATTTTAATAATTGGCATATCTTCTTTTTTAATTATTAATAATGCTCAAAGCTTAGAAATAAAAAAGAAAGATGAAGAGATAAAAGAATTAAAAAGTTTAGTAAATGTTGATGCAGGTTATACTTTAATAAGTATTAATAAAAAAGATTTAACAAAAGATATTAAAATGCTTGAAGATGATATTTCCTATGTTGATATTATTCTTTCAGAAAATGATACTGTTTTAATGCAAAAAATTAAAGTTGCAGCTTTAAGAAATAGTAATAATGAAAAACCCTTAAATGAAAATGAAGATTATTGTATAATTTTAGAAGTTAAAGAGAATGTCGCTAATTATCCTAACTATTATTTATATCTTACGATGCTAGATTTACTAAAAATTGATTACTATTTAGTTGAAAATACTAGTGGAGAAGAATATATTAATAATGATGAAATAAATAAACTAAATGAATTAATTAAATTTTAAAAATATGCTATACTTATTATTAGGATGGTGAATAATTTTGAGAAAAAATATTAAAACAACGGAAGCGATATTTCCAATGCCTGTATTACTTATTTGTACTTATAACGAAGATGGTAGTGTTAATGTCATGAATGCTGCTTGGGGAATGATGGTTGAAAGAAATATTATTATGTTAAATTTAAGTGAAAATCATAAAACAGTTGAAAATATTAAAAAGCATCATGCTTTTACTGTAAGCATTGCTGATTCATCCCATGTAGTTGAGGCTGATTATTTTGGTATTGTCTCTGGTAATGAAGTAAAAGATAAACTTAAGAATACTAATTTAACTAGCACTAAGTCATCTTTAGGTGATGCCCCAATTATTAATGAACTACCTATTTGTATGGAATGTGAGTTTATTGAGTATCAAGATAGTGAATTTGGTGGTGGCGTTGTTGGTAAAATAGTAAATGTTAGTGCCAAAGAAGAAGTAATGACTGATGATAATATTGATATTTCTAAACTTCATGCAATTGCATTTGACCCCTTTACCCATGGTTATTATGAAGTAACAAAAAGAGTAGGTAATGCTTTTAAAGATGGCTTAAAGCTAAAAGGAGAATAATGGAGTATCATAAGTTAGTACGTGATAATATTCCCGATATCATTAAAAATAATGGGGAAATACCTATTATAAGAATTTTAGATGATGAGGAATATTATAAATGTTTACTATTAAAAGATAGTGAAGAGTTAAAAGAAGTAAAAAATGCTAAAACTAAAGAAGAAGTCAAAGAAGAATTAGCAGATAAACTAGAAGTTTTAAGTCATATAGCATACTATCATGGTTTTACTTTAGAAGAAATTATGACGGAAGCTAATAAAAAGAAAGCTAAAAGAGGAGGATTTTCTAAAAAGATTTTTTTAGAAGATGTTATTAAAAAAGAGAAATAGTATAAATTAAACTCTTTAGAACATCATAATTCTAGGTGTAAATATGAATTATGATGTTTTTTATGAGTTTTTAAATTATCAAAAATTAGAGAAAAGATTAAATAACATTTTAAATAACAAACAAAATAAATTTAAAGTAATAAAACATGACCCTATTGGTTATACATCTTGTAATTTTCCAATTGAACACTTTAGTATTGGCCATGGTAGTAAGCATATTATCTATTTTGCTGGTGTTCATGGTAATGAAATAATTGGGGTTGATTTTGTAACTACTCTTATGCATAATCTGGCCTTAGGTAAAGAAGATTTTAAAAGTTTTAAAGAAAGTGTTTATACTATTCATTTTCTTCCTTTAATAAATCCCGAAGGTTTTTATACGACAACTTATGCCCTAACTAGTATTACCGATTCTTTTAATAATGAAGAATTAGAAAATTTTTGTTATAAGTATTTTCTATCTTATAAAAATGATGACATCCTAATAAAAAACATGAATGATTTATTAAAAGATATATGTAAAAGAATAAATATTTTAGATCATAGTGAAGATATTATTAATAATTTTTGGCATTACTTTCGTAATTATGAAATAATAAATAAAAATAATATTATTAATTTTTTTAAATTATATGAAATAGATAAAGAAATTTTAGAAAATTTTTTAGATGAGTTAATCTTAAAATATTTTAAATCTTCATTAATTAAATTATCTAAAGAACATCAAAATATTTTTAAAAATATTACTTTAGATGTAATACCCCAAATTAATGAAAATCATCAATTATTAAAAGAAAAATTATTAGATATTTATAAAAATAATGATTTTCCCATAAGTACTCTTGCTAACTTTTACGCTAATAGTAATGGAGTTAATTTAAATGATAATAATCTCTATTATTATGAAATATTTAAAAATAGATTAACTAAAGAAAAAGAAATATATGCTAAAGGAAGAGAAAATAATATTTTAATATCTATAAAAAGCCCACTTGGGATGCCTAATTATGATATGCATGAACCATTTACTTATGAAAAAGAAAATCTTGCTTTATTAAATTTCTTTGATAGTTTAAAAAATAATTATTATTTATCTTTTAATTGTCATGGTACTGGAGGGCTATTATATACTTATCCTATATATAATAAAGAATTTGATAATGAACCAATTGCTTTAAAATATGTTAATAAAATAAATGAAATTTATAAAAATATTTTAAATGAAGATATCACATATAATATCATGCCTAAAGGTAAATTAATTACTGGTATGGGTGATGTTTTAAGAGAAAAGTATCCTCGAGCTTATTTATTAGAACTTTCTAAAATGGGTGGTAATCCGATTGGCCCTTATGGAGATTTAACTAATTATAAATTAACAATGATTGCTAATATGACATCTTTAATGAATATTTTATAACCTTGCAATTTATTAATTGCTAGCATATAATTTAAATAGTGATAATTATGAATTTAGAAAAAGAGTTAATAAGTAATGAGCGCTTTCAATATAAATGTTTTGATGAATTAAAAAGACTAATTCATGAAGATGAAAAAATTTATCAAGTTTTATTAAATGGCTTTAAAACTAATAAAGTTATGGGTTTTCCGGAAGATTTATGGGAAAAAATAAATAATCAAAATATTAGGGGTATAGATAATTTTGAAACTGTCTTTAAAGATGGTGCTAATATAGGTTATTGTACAGTTGCCGCTAAACAACTTAGTTATTCATTTCCAAATTGTTATCTTTGTGGTGGCATTTTGCCTATTTTAAAAGGAACAACTAATTGTCCTGATGGCAGTCATACTTGGATTTTAGTTAATAATAAAATAATTGATACTACTTTAATGCTCATTATTGATGAAGATTATGCTAGCAAGTTAGGTTATATAGAAGAAAACAGATATGATCCAAGTATTGATCCTATATATAATGCAAGTAAAGAATTTACTAATGATTCTAATTTGAGAAGAAAATAATTATGGCAAGAAGAAAACAAAGTTCTAAAAGTATAATTATTACTTTATTATTAGCGTTATTAATTGCTTTTTATTATAATTTTGAAAGTGAAATAAAAATCTTTATTTATAAAACTTTTTTTCATTATCCAACTTATAATATTGGTGATATTCCTGAATATAATGGCAAAGATTATTTATATATTAATGATAATGTTCCAACATTTAGCGAAGATGAAATTAATACTAATTCATTTGAAAGTTATAGTAAACTTGATTTTTTAGGCCGATGTGGAGTAGCGTTTGCTAATATTTCTTCTGATTTAATGCCTTTAGAAGAAAGAGAAGATATAAATAATATTACTCCACCTGGTTTCATTCAAGCATCTTATACAAATATTGATGGAAAATATTTGTATAATCGATGTCACTTAATTGGATTTCAATTAACTGGAGAAAATGATAACCCTAAAAATTTAATTACTTGTACTAGTCATATGAATAAAGAAGTTATGACCATTTTTGAAAATAAAGTAGCTAAATACATTAAAGAAACCCATAATCATGTTTTATATCGAGTAACTCCAATATATAAAGAAGCTAACTTAGTAGCAAGTGGGGTGCAAATGGAAGCTTTATCTGTTGAAGATAATGGTAAAGGAATTAAATTTAATGTATATATTTATAATATTCAAGATGGAATATATATTAACTATGCTAATGGTGAAAGTGCTAAAGCTTAATAAAATAATTGTATAAAAAAAAGTAAATATGCTAAAATATAAATAGGAAGACGCAAATAAGCGTTACCTACTGTTGGGCTACCTCTAAGGG
>CANQZQ010000021.1 GCA_947628375.1 uncultured Bacilli bacterium | reverse complement strand
TTTTTAGAGCAACCGCAACCAGTTAAAGCAAAACAAGCAAATAATAACAAGATGCCAAATACGATTTTCTTTTTCATCTTGTTATTTAAACAATTTCGAACTCTTGAGTTCGAAATTGTCGACCGATAAATTTTTAAAAATTCCTTTTTAAAATAGATAAATTTATTTTAAAATGCATATTATTCCTTTGAATAAAATGCATTGATGCATATTATTCCTTTGAATAAAATGTAAAATGTTTGTAATATTAATTTAATTTGTTGAAAAAAATTAGTAAAAAATGCTAAAATAAATTTAGAAAGAAGAAATTTTTATGCTAAAAAGGAAAATAATTAATAATTTAATTGAGTGGAAAAATAAGAAAAATAAAATGTGTTTATTATTAAAAGGAGCAAGACAAGTAGGCAAAACTTATATTATAGATATTTTTTGTCGAGAAAATTATAGTAATTATATATATATAAATTTTTTTGAAAAACCATCATATAAAGATATATTTGAGGGCAATTTGGATATTGAGACTATATGTAAACAGCTTAATTTGCTATTTCCAAATACTAATTTAGAATCTCCTGATACAGTTTTAGTTTTAGATGAAATTCAAGAATGTCCTAAAGCCATAACGGCCTTGAAGTTTTTGTCTATTGCTAAAAAATTTGATGTAATTGCGACAGGATCATTACTGGGAATAAATTATAAAGAAGTGGCATCTTATCCAGTTGGTTATATAGATCATTTAGAGATGCATTCTTTAGATTTTGAAGAATTTTGTTGGGCTAATGGGATAAATGAAGAATCATTTAAAGATTTAAAAACACATTTAGATACATTAAAGCCAATACCTGAGGCTATACATAATAAAATGTTAGAGTTATTTAAAGAATATATAGTTATTGGTGGAATGCCTAATGTAGTTCAAGAATATGTTAATACTCATAATTTTCAAAATGTTATAAATATGCAAAAAGGAATATTAAATGACTATGAAAATGATATTATTAAATATGCTGAAGGAAATGAAAAAATTAAGATTAAAAATTGTTTTTTATCAATACCTAAACAACTTTCTAAAGACTATAAAAAATTTAGATACAATTTAGTAGAAGCAAATGGTAATAGTAGAAAATATGCTAATAGTTTATTATGGCTAAATGATGCAAACATAACTAGTTTTTGCCATAATCTTGGTAATTTAGAATTACCTTTAGAAGGTAATTCTAAAGAAGATATATTTAAAGTTTATATGCGAGATACAGGTTTACTTATGGCTATGTTAGAAGATGGATATCAACAAGAAATAATGAATGGTAATTTAGGAATTTATAAAGGTGCCATATATGAAAACATTGTGGCTGATATATTTACTAAAAATAATAAAAAATTATATTATTTTGAACATAATTCTACAATAGAAATAGATTTTATTATTAAATATCAAAATATCTTAACAGCAATTGAAGTTAAGTCTAGTGAAAATACTAAGTCAAAATCCTTAAAATCTTTAATTATTAATTGGAATGTTCAAAAAGGTATAAAATTATCTACTAAAAATATAAGTGTTATTTCAGACAAAATAATTAATTTGCCAATTTATATGGCAGTATTTTTATAAAATAACTTTAACTGTTAATTTAAGTTAAAAGGAAAAAATTTAATATCCTGAATTTTTATTTAATCTTTTAAAGTAGCAATTGAAACAACATAAATTCCATCTTCACGACGGTAAGAATATTTACCAGCTGTTAAGATCATTAAAAATGATGGCTCATTCATTTCCTTAATATCCACTATATTAGCTAACTTTTTTAAATTTTCAGAAGCTACTTCAATGGCTTCTTCATTGCCAAGTTTAATTTCAATAGCTCCCCATCTTCCGTCTTTTAAGTGAATTATGGCATCACATTCTAAATCATTTTTATCTCGATAATAAAATACATCGCCATCTAAAGCTTGAGCATAAATTTTTAAATCACGAATGCATAAAGATTCAAAGATAAAACCAAAAGTATTAAAATCTTTAAGTAAATCTTTATCACTACTTCTTAAAGCTGCAAGAGCAATAGAAGGATCAACAAAGCATCTTTTAGAAGTAGTTCTAATTGGAGTTTTACTTCTTAATTTAGGACACCAAGCTTCCACATCATCAATAACATATAATTTGGATAAAGCATTAATATAATCAGTAATAGTTTTTATTGATATTTTAGCATCATTATAAACTGTATCTTCTTTTATAGTTTCTAAACTAGCAGTAGTACAAATATTTCTAGCTAAACTTCTTAAAATAGTTCTTAATCTATCTGTATTACGATCAACATTATCTATTGTTTTAATATCATTAGCAATTAATGATTCTAGATAATCTCTAGCTATAGATATTGCTCCTTCTTTAGAAACTTTTAAAGAGCCTGGCCAACCACCTCGAGCACATAAATAGGCAATATCTTCATATTCTTTATTGGAAGTTCCTTTAATATCTTTAATATTTTCGAATAAAGATTTTAAGGATACTTCTCCAGTGGAATCATTTGATTCATATAAACTCATAGGACGCATTAAAATTCTTATAATTCTACCTGTTCCTGTATGCATGGGTTCATCTTCACGAGGGGTGACGGATCCAGTTAAAATATATTGATTTTTAAGTCCTGTTTTATCAACGTCATATCTTATTGCATCCCAAAGAGAAGGAGCATCTTGCCACTCATCAATTAATCTTGGCTTTTCGCCTTCAAGTAAGAAATCAGGCCTACTTTTAGCAATTTCTAAATTGTTTTTTCTAGTATGCGGATTTTGTAATTCTAAAGTGCTTTTAGCAATTTGATTTGCAGTTGTAGATTTTCCACACCATTTAGGACAAGTTATTAATATAGCACCATATAATGTAATTTTTCTTTTAATATTTTATCATAGATTCTAGGTATATATTCCATAAAATATGCCTTCTTTCTATGGCTAATTATATTATAACCCATCAAATATGTAAATTATAACTTCCTGATTTGGTACCATTTTACTTCCTGGTTTGGCTCTGTTTTACTTCCTGATTTGGCGTTTATAATTCTTTCTTATTTTTTAAGAATTCTCTTAATATTTTAGTTAAAGCTCTTTTTTCAATTCTCGAAACATAACTTCTTGATATCCCTAAAGAATCAGCAATTTCTTTTTGGGTTAAATCTCGTTCATTATTAAGTCCATATCTTTTAATAATTATTTCTTTTTCTCTTTTATTTAATTTTTGCATGTACTTATTTAAAAGAGCAATATTATCTTTAATTTGAATAGTATCTAGAATATCTTCTTTTTTATCTTCAAGCATATCTACTAAATTAATTTCATTTCCTTCTTTATCATAACCAATTGAATCATTTAAAGAAATAGTTGCTTGTGTTTTTTTATTAGAGCGATAATACATTAATATTTCGTTTTGAATACAACGAGCAGCATAAGTTGTTATTTTTACTTTAGGTGTTTTTTTATAAGTATCAATTCCTTTAATTAAGCCAATAGTACCAATACTTATTAAATCATCAGTATCACTTGTTTTAGAATCAAATTTTTTGACAATATGAGCTACCAGACGAAGATTATGTTCAATTAAAATATTTCGAGCATTTTGATCCCCATTTAACATTAAATCAACATATTTTTCCTCATCTTCACTAGAAAGGGGAGGAGGAAAAACATTATTACCATAACTACCAGTAAAAAAAATCATACTTTTAAGAAGATTTATTAAACTCAAAAACATAAAACTAAACCACCTAATAAAATATATGATAAGAAAAACTTTTTAAATTCATTATGTAAGTAAAAGTTCTTTAAAAAAAGGAAATCGATGAAAAAACGCAATATATATTAGTAGAGGAGATGAAAATATGAAAAAATAAAATAGTTATAATTGTTGATTTTTCGTTGAAAATATTATATAATTTTTTCAACGAAAAAAATGGTGATTTATATGAGAAGAAAAATTCAAAGTCTTGTAGAAGAAAGAATTGATAATTTTGAGAATGGATATGTTTTTACACCGAAGGATTTTGCCGATATTGCTGATACCAAAAAAATAAGCGTTGCTTTAGCTAGAATAATGCAAAGTGGTAAAATAAGAAGGATTTATCAAGGAATTTATGACAAGCCTAAATATAGCAAAGTATTAAACGAACTTAGTTGTCCAAATCCTATAGACATAGTGGAAGCATTAAAAAGAAAATTTAATTGGTATGTTATTCCAAGTGGTAATACTGCTCTTAATCTATTACATTTGACAACACAAGTTCCTAATGTATGGAATTATGTTAGCAGTGGTCCTAAAAGAGAGTATATAATTGGCAATATAAATATTAATTTTAATCCTATAAAACAAAGGGAAATATCTGGACTTTCAGAAATTACGACATTAGTAATTCAAGCTTTGAGAACTTTGGGAGAGGAGAATATTACAGAAAAAAATATAGAAATATTAAGAAAACAATTAAATGGTAAAGAAAAAAAGACAATTTTAGAAGAAGCTAAAAATTCTACAAATTGGATATATGAAAATATTAAAAAAATATGTGAGGAATAATATGTTTGATTTAAAAAAAATTGATAATGATGAACAGAAAATTTTGTTTTTAAATACTGGTGAAAAATTAGGAATAAAACCATTTATTATAGAAAAAGATTATTGGGTTTGTTATATTTTAAATTATTTATTTAATAAGTGCCAATATAAAAATTTTTTAATTTTTAAAGGTGGAACGAGTTTATCTAAAGCATATAATGCTATTAAAAGATTTTCTGAGGACATAGATCTTATTTTGGATTATGAAGTGATTGATTTTAAAAAGGAAATACTTTATGAAGATCGAAGTAATAATCAGCAAACTAAGTTTAATGAAGAAATAATTAAAATTTCATCAAAATTTTTAGAAGAAAAATTACTTCCATTAATGATTAAAGATTTAGAAAAAGATTTAGAAATGAAGCTAAATATATACATGGATGATAGTGACAAAGATAGATGTACAATAATTTTTAAATATCCAAGTAATTTTAGTAATTATAATTATATAAAACCTGAAATAAAATTAGAAATTGGTCCTTTAGCTGATAAAAGTAATGCAAGTTATGTCTATATTACATCTTATATAGAAAAAGCTTATCCATCTTTAATTAAAGAAAAAATTAAAGTAAAAACTATTGATGCTGAGAAGACTTTTTGGGAAAAAATTGTTATTTTAAATACAATTGCTAATGGATATAAAGACAATAAAATTCCTGATAGATATTCTAGGCATTATTATGATGTTTATAGTTTGGCACATACAGATATAAAAAAGAAGGCATTTATGAAAAATGAACTTTTGGACCAAGATGTTGAATTTAAAAGCAAATTTTATTATGCTAAAGGAGCTCATTATGAAAATATTAATATAAATAATATAAAATTAATTCCTAAAGATAATGTTATTAAAAAATTAAAAAGCGATTATGAAAATATGAAAGAAATGTTTTTTGGAGAATATCCTTCATTTGAAGAAATAATTGAGTATTTAAAAAAATTAGAAATAGAAATAAAAAATTTAAAATAAAAAAAGAACTTATGCTAGGTCGAGTCCTACAAAGGGCTCAAAATAAGTAAGCGCATAAGTTCTTTTAATAATTCGTAATATCATAATCATTGATATTACATTAGTATTATAAACAATTATAATTAATTTATACATAAATATTATTTAAAATGTTTATAATTTTTTGTATAATATATTTAGGTGGAAATATGAAAAAAGTAGTACTTGTCGATGGCAATAATTTATTATTTCGTTCTTATTATGCAACTGCTTATTCTGGGGCTTTAATGCGTAATAGTAAGGGAATGGCTACCAATGCTTTATATGGCTTTGTGGGAATGATTAATAAAATAATTATGGAAGAAGAGCCAACTTATATGATGGTAGCGTTTGATATTGGTAAAAATTTTCGGAAAGAAAAATATGATTTTTATAAAGAGGGAAGAAGTGAAACTCCAGATGATTTAAAAGTGCAAATGCCAATAGCAAGAAAAATACTTGATGCAATGGGGATTAAATATTTAGAACTTGCCCCTTATGAAGCAGATGATATTATTGGAACAGTTGCATCATTTGCTGAAGAAAATCCCGAGTATTATTCTTTAATTGTTTCAAGTGATAAAGATTTACTACAATTAATTAGTTTTGAAACAGAAGTTAAATTATTAAAACAAACTGGTTTTATAAGATATAATGAAGAAACATTTAAAAAAGATTATGGCATTGATCCAATTAGAATTATTGATCTAAAAGCTTTAATGGGTGATGCTTCTGATAACATTCCAGGTGTTAGAGGTATTGGTGAAAAAACAGCTTTAAAATTATTACAAGATTATAAATCTTTAGATGGCATTTATGAACATATTGATGAAATTAAAGGAAAAGTTAAAGAAAAATTAATTCTGGGTAAAGATAGTGCTTATATGAGTTTTGAAATAGCTACTATTTACAAAAAAGTTCCTTTAAATGTTAATTTTGAAGAATTTTTATATAAAGGACCAGATATTTTAAAATTAAAAAATATTTATGAAGAATTAGAATTTTATTCAATGCTTAAAAATTTAGTTATTGATAAGCCAAAGATTGAAGAAAATAAATATCTTGTTGTTAAAGATTTAAAAGAAATGCATTTAGAAGATGAAGTTGCCTTTTATTTAGAAGTTGATAATTTAAATTATCATAATGGTAATATTTTAGGAATGAGTATTACGGATCAAAATAATACTTATTATATAGATAAAGATTTAGTAAAAGATGCAATTAAATTACTAAAGAATAAAAAAGTTATTACTTATGATTTAAAGAAAAGTTTAGTAGTATTAAAAGAGGATATAACCTGTTTTTTTGATTTAATGATAGCCTCTTACTTAGAAGATATGGAGTCAAGTGAAGATATTGCTAAATTAATGATGAGTTTTAATGAAGATATTATTTTATATGATGATTTTAAAAAGAAAAATTTTGAAAATAAAGAAAATATTATAACTTTAAAAAGTAAATTTATTTTTAATAACTATCAAGAATTTCAAAAAATGTTAAAAGAAGATGGACAGATAGATATATTAAATAAAATAGAAATGCCTTTAATATATGTTTTAGCTGATATGGAATGTTATGGTTTTAAATTTGATATAGAGCCTCTTTTAGAAATGAAAAAAGAAATAGTGGCTCAAATAGATGTTATAACAAAAGAAATATATGAGATGAGTGGAGAAGTTTTTAATATTAGTAGTCCCATGCAACTAGGGAATATTTTATTTGAAAAATTAGCTATTGGTAAAAGTAAAAAGACAGCAAGAGGATATAAAACAGATGTTAAAACATTACAAAAATATCAAGATAGACATCCAATTATTAATAAAGTATTAGAGTATCGTAATTTAACGAAACTTCTTAGTACATATATTGATGGACTTCCTACTTTTGTTAAAGAAGACGGGCATATCCATACGATATTTAATCAAACTTTAACAAGAACGGGTAGACTTTCATCGATGGAACCTAACTTACAAAATATTCCTGCAAGAGAAGAATATGGTAAACAAATAAGAAAAGCTTTTGTGCCAGAAAATGATATTATTATAAGTGCTGATTATTCGCAAATTGAACTAAGAATTTTAGCTCATATTAGTGATTCAGAAGAATTAATTAATGCTTTTATTAATGATCAAGATATTCATACCAAAGTGGCTGCTGATATTCATGGAATAAGTGAAAGCGAAGTTACTAAACAAATGCGAAGTATGGCTAAAGCTGTTATCTTTGGTATAGTCTATGGGATAAGTGGTTTTGGTCTTGGGGAAAACTTAAATATTTCTAGAAAAGAAGCTAGTGAATTTATCGAAAAATATTATGAGCTTTATCCAGGGGTTAAAAATTATATGGATAGTATTGTAAAAGTAGCTTATGAAAAGGGCGAAGTTAAAACTTTATTTGGGCGAATTAGAAAAATAAATGAACTTAAAGATAGTAATTATCAAGTAAGAACGATGGGGGAAAGAATGGCATTAAATACCCCAATTCAAGGAACAAGTGCCGATATTATGAAAATGGCCATGATTGAAGTTTATAATAAAATAAAAGAAAATAATTTACAAAGTAAATTAATATTACAAATACATGATGAAATTATTATTGATGCTAAATATGAAGAAGTAGCTAAATTAAAAGAAATTATAAAGGAAGCAATGGAAGGGGTAGTTACGTTAAAAGTACCTTTTAAAATAGAAATAAATACAGGCATTAATTGGTATGAGGCTAAATAAAAGAAGGTGATAATATGCCAGAACTTGCCGAAGTGGAAACAGTAAGAAATACTTTAAAAGAAAGAATTTTAAATAAAGAAATTAAAGATGTTAACATAATATATAGTAAGATTATTGAAAGTGATTTAGAAGAATTTAAAAAAGTTTTAAGAAATAATAAGTTTATTGATATTAAAAGAAAAGGTAAATGGTTAATTTTTGAACTAAAAGATCATTATTTATTAAGTCATTTACGAATGGAAGGTAAATATTTTATTAAAGATACTAAGGAAAAAATAGAAAAACATGAACATATTATTATTTCATTTAAAGATAATACGGATTTAAGATATCATGATACAAGAAAATTTGGCCGAATGAAACTTATTAAAAAAGAAGATTTAGATAAGACTATTGAGATTCAAAAGCAAGGGAAAGAACCAATGGATAGTACTCTTTCTAGTAAATATTTACTCGAAAAATTTAAAGGGAAAAGGTTACCTATAAAAACTGTTTTATTAGATCAAGAAATAATTAGTGGCCTTGGTAATATTTATGCTGATGAAGTATTATTTGCTTCTTTAATTCATCCTTTAAAAGAAGCAAAGGATGTAACAAAAGAAGAATGTGAAAGAATAATTAAAAGTAGTAAAGAAATAATTGAAAAAGCTATATCACTTGGAGGTACCACTATTAGAAGTTACACATCTAGTTTAGGGGTAACTGGTCATTATCAGGACTATTTAAAAGTCCACAAAAGAGAAGGGATGCCATGTGTTATTTGTAATAATCCAATAAAAAGAATAAAAGTTGGTGGCAGAAGTACTTATTATTGTGAACATTGCCAAAAATAAAGGAGATGCCCATGAATATTATTATTAAGAAAATTTTAAATAAAATCGAAGAATCTGGTTTTGAAGCTTATTTAGTTGGGGGTTTTGTAAGAGATTACTTAATTGGTGTTGATTCTTTAGATGTGGATATTTGTACTAATGCTTTGCCAAGAGATTTACATAAAATATTTCCTAATAATAATAACTCCAATAATTATGGTGGTTTTAACTTAAAACTTAAAAATTATAATATTGATATTACAACTTATCGAAAAGAAATAAAGTATGAAAAAAGAAAACCGGTAGAAATTATTTATATTAATAATTTAGAAGAAGATATTAGAAGAAGAGATTTTACAATTAATTCAATATGTATGGACAAAAGTGAAAAAGTTATTGATTTAGTTGATGGGGTAAATGATTTAAATAATCATTTAATTAAAATGCTTGGTAATATTAAAGAAAGATTAGAAGAAGACCCTTTAAGAATTTTAAGAGCTATTCGTTTTGCTACTACGCTAAATTTTAATTTAGATGAAAATTTATATAATGCCATTAAAGATAATTATGAGTTAGTCAGTACTTTATCAGATATTAGAATAAAAGAAGAACTAACTAAAATTCTTTTAAATAAAAATTATTTAAAAGGTTTAAAATTATTAAAAGAATTTAAAATTCTTGATTTATTAAAAATAAGTTATGATGATATTACTTATGTTAATGATATATCAGGAATGTGGGCTCAGTTAAAAGTATTAAAAAATTATGGATTTACAAAGCAAGAAATTAGAAATATAATAAGCATTAAAGAGATTTTAGATAATGGAGTAGTTGATAATAAAATACTCTATAAATATGGTTTATATAATTCTTTAGTAGCATCTGAAATCTTAGATATTGATAAAAAAATAGTTAATAAATTATATAAAAAATTACCAATTGAAAATGATCAAGATTTACAAATTAAACCTGATGAAATAGTAAATATTTTAAATATTTCAGAAAGAAAGATAAGTAAAGTAAGAAAAGAATTAATTGATTTAATTTTAGAAGGAAGATTAAATAACAATAATAAAGAAATAAAAAATTATTTAAAACAAAGGAAGGATGGTAGTTATGAGTAATAATAAAAAATATGTTGTTGATGCTAATTTTATTAAAGAAGCCTATAATTTAAATTTATCTTTAGTAGAATTTTTATTATTACTTTATTTTGATAATGCTGATGATCCAACTTTTGATTTAGATGTTATAAGTCATAAATTAAAAATTGAAGTTAATGATATATTATTTGCTTTTAATAATTTAATTAGTAAAAAATTAATTACTTTAATTAGTGAAAAAAATGATTCAGGAAAAAGATACGATAAAATTTCTTTAGAGGGATTTTATAAAACAATGGAAGAAAATCAAAAGAAAGATGCTAAAAAAAATATTAAAGAAGATATTTTTAGTAAATTTGAAGCAGAATTTAAAAGACCTCTTGCTGGTATGGAAGTTGAAATTATTAAAGCTTGGAGTGAAAAAATGTATGATGAAAGTTTAATCTTGCGAGCTTTAGAAGAGGCTATATATAATGGAGCCATAAATATTAGATATATTGATACTATCTTATATGAATGGAGTAAAAAAGGATATAAGACAAGAGAAGATGTAGAGAATGGCTTAAAAAAGCCATATGATAATAAAAAATTGGAGGAAACAAATATTTTTGATTTTAATTGGTTAGATGATGATGATAAATAGTGAAGAAATAATAAAAAATTTAGATATAATGATTCCTAATCCTAAATGTGAATTAGAATATCATAAAGATTATGAATTGTTAATTGCAACAGTTTTATCAGCTCAATGCACTGATAAAAGAGTTAATATGGTTACTAAAGAATTATTTAGTCAGTATAATTTAGAAGATATAGCAAATTTATCTTTAAAAGAAATTGAGAAGATTATTAAACCAGTTGGAACTTATACTAGAAAAGCTATATATATTAAGGAAATAGCTAAAAGTTTATTAGAAAATTTTTCAGGTCATGTACCAAATAATCGGGATTATTTAGAAAGCTTACCGGGAGTAGGTAGAAAAACTACCAATGTAGTTTTATCTAACTTATATAATGTTCCCGCGATTGCAGTAGATACTCATGTAGCAAGAGTATCTAAAAGATTGTATTTAGCTAAAGATAGTGATGATGTTTTAACAATTGAAAAAAAATTAATGAAAAAGTTTCCAAAAGATAAATGGAGTAGGCTTCACCATCAATTAGTATTATTTGGTAGATATATTTGTAAAAGTCAAAAACCTGATTGCCAAAATTGTCTATTTGTAGAAAAATGTAAAGTGACAAAAAAATAATTTCCAATTTTTGGCAATGTGTATTAAAATTAGGTGAGTGGTATATATGAATGAAAAGAATATTGGAAATATTATAAGTAAATTAAGAGAAGAAAAGGGATTAACTCAAAAAGAACTAGCAGATAAACTTAATATTAGTGATAAAACAATATCCAAATGGGAGACGAATGCTAATCTTCCTAATATAGATATGATATTTAAAATAAGTAGATTATTTAAAGTATCTTTTCAAAATTTATTAAAAGCTAGATTAGAAGAAGAAAAGATTGATGAAAAATTAATCAAAGATATTATGAATGAATTTTCGGAAACTAATAACAGGAAAATAAAAATAATTAAAATTGGTTTTGTCATTGCTTTAATTCTTTCTTTAATTTTAATAATTACGATTATATTTTCTAGATCTTATAATCGGTTTAAAGTTTATGGTGTTAATGTTGAAAATAAAGAGACAATCGCAATAGATGGAATTTATGTTGAAACGAGAATAAAAGATTTACTTAATATAAATAAAATTCAAATTAAAGGAAGAGATATTAAAACAACAGATACAATTTCGGTGGATATATATATTCTTGATCATGATGAGAAAAAAGTAATTTATACTTCATCAGATTTAAGTATTAGTTTTTCTAATTATCAAACATATATTAAAATTGATGACTTAACCGAATATTTAGATAATTTATATATTAAGGTTACTATTATCGATAGCAAGAATAAAATTTCAGAATATGAAGACAAACTTGATTTTTGGATAGATTTTTCAAATAATAAAATTTACAATAAAGAAACTAAAATAAATTTTACTAATCAAAGCTTAGATAAAGATTATATTAAAGAAAAATTATTAGATAATGGTTTTAAAGAAACTTCTAAAAATATTTTAAGTAAAAATAATAAGAAAATAAGTATGTTATATTATTATGATGCCAATAAATTAAGTTATCAGTTTGAAAAAGATAATTTTTATTATCGATATGTTTATAATTTTAATCGAAATTGTCTAGAAGTATCAATTTTTGATAAAAATAATGTGGAAATTGAAAATTATCTTTACGACGTTTTTAATAAAGAGGTTTTAGAGTGTAATGCCGGCTCTTGTAATAACTATAGTGAAGCAATTAAAACTTTAAATGATAATATTTTAAATTATTTGTATGAAAATGCTTAATTCTCGTTTTAAGAGAATTGTATTTTCTCTTAAAAATAGGTTGCTAAATTTCGACAAAAAAGTTTAAAATTAAGCTGGAAAGGAGATAAGAAGTTTTGAATAAGACAAAGTTGATACTTTTAACTTTGCTCAGTATGTTAATTGTTATTCCATTAACAACTAATGCAAAATCAATTATTAATAATAATGGAATAGAAATCAGTGAAGAAGACTATAATAATTTTTTGAAAATTAGAACTCCGGAATATATTATGGTTATGAATCAAGATGACTATGATAAACTAAAGAGTCTAGATTATAGTAATATCTCTACTGATACCAAATATTATGAAACAGTTTATAATCCCCATTTGCTACTTACAACAGAGAAAGAAATAACTGAAGACCAATATGAAAATCCTATCATGCCTATTTTAGATACAAAAGATGCTTATATTGAAACCACACATAAAAAATTAACTTTAACGGTGGCTGGTGGATCATATTGGAATTATGTTGTTTTAACAGCAACATGGAAATGGGCACCTAGTATTAGATCATTTGATGTTATTGGTCTATTAGTTGATGGAGCTAGTGTTCGTAATGGTTCCCAAACTGGTGAACAAGTTTACTCTAAAAATGATAAATATTACGGTGTAGATTATGCTTGGAATGGTACAAATATTAAAAGATTTGATAATGGGTTTGGCATTTCTATGAATGTCGTTAATGATGAAGGGTTACAATCACTACAAATGTCTATTGATTGTGATATATTACCTATTAAAAATTATACTTATATATATGGTTCATATCAACATGCTGTTACCAATGTCTCTCTTGAAGAATCTCATAATTATGAATTGGATAATATAGGACTAGGGGACGTATTTAAATTTCCATTAGAAACATCTCAAAAGTATGATGGAATGTCTGGCGTAAGTCTTACATATAATCAAGTTTAAAAGTAAAAATGGCGTTTTCTTTGGAGCTTTCTATGTTCTTTCATGACATATACGTTTATGTTTCTTTAGTATATGGCATTATTTTGAAAGAAACAAAAAATCTAAAAAAAACTATATTAGACATAATAATCTATATTTATATTAGATTAGAATGCAAAACTCGGACAAATTTTAGGCACAATTTTGTGTCTAAATTTTTTTTGGTATATATTTTTTAAAAGTTTCATAGCATTAAGTAGAAAAAGGAGAGAAGTTATGGAAAAAGAAAATATAATATCTTCTATAGCTAAAAGAGGTAACGGGGAAATTTATTTGGGTGTTGTTGGAGCTGTTCGAACTGGTAAATCAACATTTATTAAAAGATTTATTGAAAATTTAGTTGTTCCTAATATTACTGAAGATTTTGATAAGAAAAAATGCTTAGATGAAATTCCTCAAAGTGCTGAAGGAAAAACCATTATGACTACTGAACCTAAATTTGTTCCTTCTAATGGAGCAAATATTAAGGTAGAAAACTTTGAAACGAATATTAAACTTGTTGATTGTGTAGGTTATATTATTCCTGGTTCTAATGGCTATGAAGATGAAGATGGAAATCCAAGAATGGTTAAAACACCTTGGTTTCCTGATGCTATTCCTTTTGTGGAAGCAGCAGAAGTGGGAACTCAAAAAGTTATTAAAGATCATTCCACAATTGGAATTGTGGTGACAACTGATGGATCTTTTGGAGAAATTAAAAGAGAAAACTATGTAGAGGCAGAAGAAAAGATTGTCTCTGAATTAAAAGAAATAGGGAAACCTTTTATTGTTATTTTAAATACTGTCCATCCTACTAATACAGAAACAGTAGAACTTTCAAGAAGTTTAAGTGATAATTATGATGTTCCAGTTATGCCGATAAATGTTGAAGCCATGAACGAAAAAGAAATCATGAATATTTTAAAAAGTGCTTTATATGAATTTCCAGTTTTAGATATTTTAGTAAATATGCCAGAATGGGTTCATGTATTACCAATGAATAATGAAATTAAAATGCATTATTTAGAGAAAATAAAAGAAAGTGTCGTTAGTGTTAATAAAGTAAAAGATGTTGACTATATTATTAGCCATTTTGAAGATAGTCCATATATTTCGAAATCTTATATAAGTGAACTTGATACAGCCAGTGGTACTATTACTATAAATTTGGAAAGTCCAAGTGAACTTTATGATCAAACATTAAAATCTTTAATGGGAGAGTCAGCAACAACAAAAGCGGGACTTTTAAAAATATTTGCTACTTATAAAGAAAGCAAAGAAGAAACTGATTTAATACGTAGTGCTTTAAAGCAAGCTAAAACTACAGGTTATGGAATTGTTTATCCAACGCTTAGAGATATGAAATTAGAAACACCAGAAATTGTTAAACAAGGAAGTAGATATGGGGTTAAATTAAAAGCACTTGCTTCAAGTATTCATTTACTTAAAGTCGATGTTGAATCTACTTTTGAACCAATAATAGGTAGCGAAATTCAAAGTAAAGAATTAATTGATTATTTAATGAAGGATTATGAAACTGATCCAGCAAGTATTTGGAAAAGCGAAATATTTGGTCGAAGCTTAGAAGTAATTGTTCAAGAAGGTATTCAAGCTAAACTTAATATGATGCCAGATAATACAAGATTTAAACTTGCTAATACCGTTACAAAAATTGTAAATAAGGGTTCAAATAATTTAATTGCCATTGTTTTATAATAAAATTAATGTCAAATTAAGAAAAAAATTAAAAAAAATAATTAATATTGATAAATTATTATTGATTTTAGGCACATTTTCTGATACTCTTATTATGTGAGGACAATAGGTCCAAACGAGATTATGTTTATATTAAATGAGGAGGTAAGAAACATGTCTAAACAAGAAATAGTAGAAATTGTTGCTGAAAAAGCTGGTATATCTAAAGCTGCTGCTAGTAGAGCTGTAGATGCTGTATTTGAAGGAATTACTACTGGTCTTAAAAAAGAAGGAAAGGTTACATTTGTAGGATTTGGTACATTTAGCGCTAAAAAAAGAGCTGCTAGAGAAGGTATTAATCCATTAACTAAAGAACCTTTAAAAATTCCTGCTAAGACTGTTGCTTCATTCAAAGCTGGAAGCAAATTAAAAGATGCTTTAAACTAATAAAGTAAATTAGTAAAATTAAAGTTAGCGAAGGCTAACTTTTTTTGTGATTTATTTTAAACAGTAATAAGGAGTGAAAAATAAAAATCACTCTTTTTTAATTAGGAAAAGAAAAATAAAAGAAAATAAAAAAATTT
>CANQZQ010000020.1 GCA_947628375.1 uncultured Bacilli bacterium | reverse complement strand
CTGACCTGTTATTATACTATCTATCATTAAAAAATACATAATAACCTGGGGTCACTATGTATTGTATAATATTAAAAAATAAGATATTATAATATTATAAATATGATATAATTAATATAGTTGGGAGTTTATAAAATGAAATTGCTAAATAAAAACTATGAATATTATAGTCATACTAGAATAAATAACTTATATGAATTATTGAATTTAGCTATTCAAAATTATCAAGATAATATTGCTTTTAGCTTTCATCAAGATAATATTAAAATAAATAAAACTTTTAAAAATGTCTATGATGATGTTATAGATTTAAGTCATTATTTTAAAGAAAAATATCAAAATGAACATATTGGTTTAATTGGTGAAAATAGTTATAATTGGATAATTACTTTTTTAGCTATTATCCTAAGTAATAATGTTTGTGTAATCTTTGATAAAGATACTAATGAAAAAGATTTATCTAATTTAATGAAAAAAAGTGATACTAAAATAATTTGTTATTCAGAAAAATATAATTCATTTATTAAAAATACGAAATATAAAAAAATGTCTATAGATAATCTCGAAGATTATTTTTCTAATAAAAATAAAAATGATAATTTTATTATTGATAATGATAAAGATGCTGTTATTTTTTTCACCTCAGGTACAACGGGAGCAAGCAAACCTGTCGTTTTATCCCAAAAGAATATTGCTGCTGATATCTATGGGGCTTCATCTTTATTTAAACCAGATGGAAATGTAGTAAGTTTTTTGCCATTTCACCATGCTTTTGGTTTAATTACTGGGATCTTAAAACCATTCTATTATGGTAAAGCTGTTTATCTTAATAATAGTTTAAAATATGTTTTAAGAGATTTAAAAGAAAATAAGCCAGATACTATCTTTGTAGTTCCGGCTTTTATAGAAACTTTTTATAAACAAATATGGAAGAGTGTAAGACTTCAAAATAAAGATGGTTTATTAAAAGCAGCTCTTAAATTAAGTAATTCTTTAATGAAAATTAATATTGATTTAAGAAAATTATTATTTAAAAGTATTTTACAAGAATTTGGAGGAAATCTCCATTATATAATTTGTGGTGGTGCTTATTTAGATAAAAAATATGTCGAATGGTTTAGAAAGATTGGAATAGAAATACTAAATGGTTATGGCATAACTGAATGTTCGCCCGTTGTATCAGTTAATCGTAATTTATATTATAGAGATGGTAGTGTAGGCCAAGTATGTAAAGATATATCTGTTAAAATTATTGATGGTGAAATATGCGTAAGTGGTGATATAATTATGAAAGGATACTATAAAGATAAAAAAGCCACAAACGAAGTAATAAAAAATGGCTATTTCTACACTGGCGATTTAGGATACATTGATGAAGATGGTTTCTTATTTATTACAGGAAGAAAAAAGAATATTATTATTTTAAGTAATGGTGAAAATATAAGTCCTGAACAAATTGAAAGCGAATTATCCAAAGATAATGGTGTCTGTGAAGTAATTGTTTATGAAGAAGATAATAAACTAGTTACTAGTATTTATCCTAATGAAGAATACTTAGGTGATCAAGAATACTTTGATAATTTAATTTATAATTATAATAAAGATAAGCCTAAAAATCATCAAATTGCTTGGGTTAAATTAAGAACAACTGAGTTTATTAAAAATAATAATGGTAAAATACTAAGAAATAAAGTAGGAGAGGAAGATAACAATGAAAAATAAAGAAAATAATAATTTAAAAGAAGAAATATTTAATTTAATTAGTGAGACTTTAGAAATACCTAAAGAAAAAATTAATGAGAAAGCCAATCTAGTTAGTGATTTAGAATTAGAATCATTAGATTTAGTAGATTTAATCGCTGCTTTTGAAAATAAATATAACATTGAAATTTTAGATAAAGATATTAAGACTTTGCAAACAGTTGGAGATATAATTAAATATATCGAAAATAAAAATGCTTAAATTATATATTGAGAAAAATATTTCATCTAAAGATTTATTAAAAAAAGTTTTAGATGAAAATCAAATTGAAAGTGAAATAGTTTATAATTCTTATGGAAAACCATATTTAAAAAATAATGAATTATATTTTAATATTAGCCACTCGGGATGTTATACGGTCTTAGTTACATCATCTAAAGAAATTGGGGTTGATATTGAAAAAATTACCATGAAAGAAAAAGTAATCGATAAAATATGTAATGAAAAAGAAAAGAAACTTATAAAATCCGAGGAAGATTTCACTATCATGTGGGTTAAAAAAGAGAGTTATGTTAAATATTTAGGAATAGGGTTAGCATATGGTTTAGAAAATGTTAATACTTTAGAACTAAAAAATTATATCATCAAAAAGTATCATGATTATTATATAGCGATTTATGGCGATGATTTAATTAATTGATGGAGGTACAAAATGAATTTGCTTTATTGTGGTGATGCCAATATTTTAGATGGCTTAGTTATATCAATATTATCAATTTTAAAAAATACGCAAGAAGTATTACATATATATGTGTTTACTATGCGTTATCAAAATGAAAATAAAACCTATACTCCTTTAAAAGATGATAATATTAAAAATATTGAAAAAATAATTAAAAAGAAAAATAAAGATAGTTTTATTAAATTATTGGATATTACCGATATTGTAAATGAATGTTTACCTCTTGCTAATATTGATACTTTTTTTACTCCTTATTGTATGCTAAGATTATATGCTGATTTAGTAGAAGAGATACCTGATAAAATTCTTTATTTAGATAATGATGTAGTTTGCTTAAAGGATCCTAAAGAATTCTATAATATTGATAATAATCTTTATGAAGTAGTTGGGGTTTTAGATTACTATGGTAGTCATGTCTATAAAAAGAAGGTTATTAAAAAAGATTATCTTAATTCTGGTGTTTTACTTTTAAATATTAAATTAATTAAAGAAACAAAATTATTTGAAAAGTGCCGTCATCTTTGTCAAAATCAAAAAATGCTTTTACCAGATCAATCAGCAATTAATTGGTATGCCAAGAAAAAATTAATTGTGGATCGCATTTATAATGAACAAAAGTGTGAAAGTGAAAATACTATTTTTAGACATTTTAGTACCACTTTTAAATTTTGGCCAAAGATTCAAAAACAAACTATTAAGCCTTGGCAAGTTGATGCTTTGCACAATACTTTAAAAGTACATTCATTTGATGATGTTTTAGAAGAGTATAAGCTCGTAATGGAAGGAATGAAATAATGAAAAAAACAATACCTATATTTTTTACAATTGATGCTGGTTATGCCCCATATTTATCTATAGCAATTGCTTCTTTAATTGATAATGCCTCAAAAGATTATAATTATAATATTCATGTAGTATATGAATCTATTACAGAAGATGCAATAACAAAACTAAAAACTTTAGAAAGAGATAATGCTAAAATAATTTTTACAGAAATGCAAGATGGCTTAGAAAGTATAACTAATCGTAAAGAAAATTTATTAAGGACTGATTTCTTTACCTTGACTATTTATTTTAGAATTTTTATACCTTTAATGTTTAGAGAATATGATAAAGCAATCTATATTGATAGTGATACTTGTATTCCAGGGGATATTTCAGAATTATATAATTATGATTTAGAAGATAATTTATTCGGTGGCTGTACGGATATTTCCTGTGCTGATAATCCTACATTATGTGAATACTTTCGCCTTAATGCTGGTGCTAGTATCAATGAATATATTAATTCTGGTGTTCTTTTAATGAATATGAAAAAATTAAGAGAAGTGGAATTTGAAAAACATTTCTTATATTTACTTAACAAATATCATTTTGATACTGTTTGTCCTGATCAAGATTATATTAATGCCATGGCTTATGGTAAGATATTACACTTACCTAATGAGTGGGATGCAATGCCTACTAATGGTCATCTTGTTTTTGATCATCCTAAAATAGTTCATTATAATCTCTTTTTTAAACCTTGGCATTATGATGGCATTGATTATGAAGAATATTTTTGGAAATATGCAAACAATAGCTTATTTAAAGATGATATTTTAAAAGAAAAAGAAAGTTTTACTCAAGAAAAAGCTAACGAGGATGTTAAAACTCTTGATAATTTAGTTAATAGAGCCGAAGAAATTATGCATAATGAAGTAACTTTTAAAAAAATTTTTGAAAGTGGCATAGAAAAAAGATTTTGAGGTTATATGATAATTGGTGGTAGTAAAAAAGAAGTTATTAAAAATATTAAACAAAATATTTTAGATAATGAATTAAATAAAAAAGTTGAAGTAAATGATCCCAAACTAAGTGATGAAGAAATTAATAAATCATTAAATAGATTTTTTGGTATTAGAAAACATTCTGCTATATACTTTTTAGAAAGCAGAGTAGCTTATTTTTTCATTGATATTCTAAGTTTAAAATTAAATAAAACTATTCAAATAGAGGGAATAGAAAATATTAAAGATATAAATAATGGTGCAATCATTACAAGTAATCATTTTAATCCCTTAGATAATATGGCAATAAGAAAAATGATTAAAAAAAGATATAAAAAGAATGTTTATGTTGTAAGTCAGGAAACTAATTTAGCCATGCCCGGCTTTTTAGGATATTTAATGAATAGCTTAAATATTATTCCTTTATGTAAAGGGCCTAATTATATAATTAAAACATTTAAGCCTGAGCTTAAAAAAGTATTAGATAAAAATAACTATGTTTTAATATATCCCGAAGAAGAAATGTGGTTTAATTACCGTCTTCCAAGGCCTTGTAAAAGAGGAGCTTATGAATTTGCTGCTGAAAACAATGTGCCTGTTATATCTTGCTTTGTCGAAATAATTGATAAAGAAGAAGATGATAATGAAGAATTTAAAGAAGTAGAATATGTTGTTCATGTTTTAAAACCTATTTATCCAGATAGTAGTAAATCAATTAGAGAAAATAGCAAAATAATGGCCGAGATTGATTATAAACAAAAAGTAGAAGCTTATGAAAAAGCTTATAATAAAAAATTAGATTATACTTTTTCTTATCAAGATATTGCCGGTTACAAAAAGAAAGATTAGTTAGTTGAAGTTGGAAGATAAAAGTGTACACAAAAAAGTGTATGCTTTTATTTTTTATTTATCTTTTAAATCGAGCATGGCATCTAAATAAGCACCAAGACGAATTTTTTCTTCTTTATTTAAAGAGCGATAATTTTTTATTAAATCACTTTCTTTTTCATTTAATTTAAAATCTGATGGATTAGGATTATCAGTTAAATCTAATAAATAATCGGTTGAAGTATTTAATAATTTTGCCATGGCAATAATTGTTGCTGTTTTAGGTTTAATTTTTCCACTTATATATTGACTTATTGCTTCTTGTGAAACCTCTAATTGTACAGCCATTGAAGTAAGAGATTTATTTTGTTCTTTAACAATTTTTTTTAAATTTTTCATTGTAGTTTTACTCTTTTCCACATTAATCATCTCCATAATATTTTGCCATATATATTAAATTATATAATTATTACTTCAAATTAATTTGAAGTGTGATATAATAAATATTGAAGTAATAATTATAAAAGGAGACGAGATGAAAGAATTAGTTAATAAGTTAAAATTTAAAAAAAAGATAGCTAAATTACAAAGAAAAATGTTAAAGCAAGAAAAGAAAATAAAAAAAATTTTAAATGCTTTAGATGAAATGGATTCCAAAGAAAAAGATTTTATATATAAATAAGGGATTATAAAATGAAGTATTATAATTTAGATTTTAAAGAAGTATTAAAAAAATTAGATACATGTGAACAAGGCTTAAATAAGAAACAGATTTATGATAGGCAAAATAATGATGGTAAAAATAAAATTATTGAAGTTAAAAGAAAATCTTTATTTATTAAATTTTTAAATGAATTTAATGATTTAATGATTATTATTTTGTTTATTTCTGCAATAGTATCATTAATTATTTCATATATTAATAAAGAGCCATTTACTGATAGTATAATTATTATAGCCATTGTTATATTAAATGCAATATTAGGATTTATTCAAGAATGTAAAGCTGATAATGCCATTAGTTCTTTAAAAAAAAGACAAATATTAAAAGTGAAAGTTAAAAGAGAAAACAAAATAGAGATAGTTAATAGTGAAGATATTGTTAAAGGTGATATATTAGTTTTAGAAGCTGGTGATTTAGTCCCTGCTGATGCAAGAATTATTTATAATGCATCATTAAAAGTTGATGAATCTTCTTTAACCGGGGAGTCAATACCTGTGGAAAAAGATGTTAAAAAATTAAAAGAGGATACTATTTTATCAGCTCGTAAAAATATGATTTATTCTGGTACTAATATTGTTTATGGTAAATGTTTAGCGGTAGTATGTCAAATTGGCATGAATACAGAACTTGGTCTTATAGCAGATAGCTTAAATAAAGAAGAAAAAGAAATAACGCCATTACAAAAGAAAATAAATGGAATAAGTAAGTTTTTATCATTAATTATTGCCATAATCATTTTAATAATGTTTCTAATTGGTCTTGTCAAAAAAATGAATATTTTAGAAGTTTTAATGCTTTCTATATCACTTGCCGTAGCTGCTATTCCAGAAGGTCTTCCCGCAATTATAACAATATTATTGTCTTTGGGAGTAGAAAATATGGCTAAAAAGAATGCTATCGTAAGAAAACTTTCCAGTGTAGAAACTTTAGGATGTACGGAAATTATATGCTCAGACAAAACAGGAACTATTACTCAAAATAAAATGACTGTAAAAGAAATATATTATAATAATAAAATATATAATTCTGGTAATTTTAAAGATAATAATCTTCTTTTGAAAAACATGATTTTAAATAATGATGCTTTAAAAAACAACGATGAATATATTGGCGATCCAACTGAAATAGCACTTTATAGATATTGTGAACGGCTTTTAAATATTTTAGACATTAGAAATGATAATATGAGAATTGGGGAATTGCCTTTTGATTCTAATCGAAAATTGATGTCTACTATAAATAAAAATAAAGATATTGTTACAATTTATACTAAAGGTAGTTTTGATTCATTAATTACTCATTGTAATTATATATTTGAAAATAATAAAATAATTAAATTAACTGAAAAAAAGAAGAAAGAACTTAAAAACATTGAAAGTATTGAGTCAAATAAAGCATACCGAGTATTAGCGTATGCCTATAAAGAGATAAAGCCACCTTTTAAAATAAATTTTAAATTAGAAGAAAATTTAGTTTTTTTAGGGATGACAGCGATGATTGATCCACCTAGAGACGACGTCAAAAAAGCAATAAAAGAATGCTTTATTGCTCACATAAAGCCTATTATGATAACTGGAGATAGCATATCTACAGCTTTATCAATTGCCAAAGAGATTGGAATATTAAAAAGTGATAATGAAGCTATACTTGGTAGTGAAATTGATGGATTAAGTGATGAAGATTTAAAACTAAATGTTAAAAAATATTCGGTTTATGCTCGTGTTAGTCCATTAAATAAATTAAGAATTGTTAACGCTTGGAAAGAAAATGGTAAAATTGTGGCAATGACTGGTGATGGCGTAAATGATGCTCCGGCATTAAAAGCAGCCAATATTGGTGTAGGAATGGGAATAAGTGGTACCGATACATCTAAAGAAGTTTCGGACATTATTTTAGCTGATGATAGTTTTAAAACCATTGTGTCTGCAGTTAAAGAAGGAAGGAGAATATTTGATAATATTCGTAATGTTTTAGTTTACTTACTTGCTGGTAATATAGCTGAAGTTTTAGTAGTCTTTATAGGGATGCTTTTAGGTATTGAAATATTTTTACCTATTCAATTAATATATATAAATTTAATAACGGATAGTATTCCTGCTATCTCATTAGCATTTGAAAAAGAAGAAAAAAATATTTTAAAAAGAAAAACTCAAGATAAAAATAGTTTCTTTACTCCATTTTTATTAACTAAAATATTATTATCAGCACTTTTAAAAACATTTGCTATTTTATTAATTTATTTTGTTAATTTAAAGTTGTATAATATAGATATTGCAGTTACGATGGCTTTTTTAACTTTAATCTTACTGGAAATAATATTTGCATTTTCTTGCAAGAATATAAAGAAAAGCATATTAAATAAAAATATATTTAATAATCGCTTCTTAAATAAAAGTATATTTATATTAATAATAGCTCAAATAATAATTTTTTCAACACCAATAAGAAGCATATTTAAGATAACAAAACTAAATCTTGGACAAGTATTTTATTGTGTTTTAATAGTAGTATGTATTTTTATAATAGACGAATTATCAAAAACTATTATAAACAAAATATTTAAAGATTAGGAGAAATTTATATGAAAGAAAATGAATACTATAATTCTAATTTAATGCCTTTATCAATGGATAGAAATTTAAGAATAGCGCAAGAAAAAATTATAAATGGTGAAAAGATTTCGTTAAAAGAAAAAATTCTTTTAGGAAGAGACCATCCGGTCAAAATTATCGGTAATTATCTTTTGAAACCAAATTGCGTTTATCGGGCAATTAGTAAAGAATTATATAATAAATATTTAGAATATGGTTATATTTATGGTAATGATGAAAATGATGAATATATAGAATATGAAAAAAATGGACAAATTTATAATAATAACAGAGGCGTTGATTGGTATTTAGGAGGAGTATCTTTACGCTATGGAGAAGTTATAATAGAGTGTCCAGCTCTTAAGCAATATTTTACCCCTGCTTATGATAATGGCTGCCATTTATCATTTGATCCAACCGTACGTCATATGAAATCATCAGGTTTTAAAAATCCTGTTCCTGTAAGCATGATAAAAGTGATTAAATATGAAAATAATATTATTGAAGAGGAAAAAATGCATAGATAATTTTAAAGAAAGATTAGTTAGTCTTTCTTTTGGTATGTAATATATTCATAATTACTTAATTTACTTCTTTTAACCATAGCATTATATACTTTATCATGTAATATTTGCATATTTTCTTTTTTAGTTAAATTATCAGCTACTTTAAAGGGACCATCAATATAAATAGTAATTTTAGGCTTTTTAAATATTTTGGATTTCGTATATGTCGTTGTGGCTGTAAATACTCCTTTTTTATTTAAAATTGGATAATGAAAGGAAACATTAGAAAACTCTCTAATAAAGGTCGCATAAGGCCATAAATGGGCTTCTGGATAAATAATAATTGAATGATTGTGACCTATATTATAATTAATCGCCTCTTTAAATTTAATCATATCATGAATATCTTTTGGTATTGGCAGTGCTCCACCCATAGGTAACAATTTTCCTAAAATAGGGATACCTAAATTAGATGAACTACAAATAATATTGGGGCGATGAGGAAAACATATTATAAATGGATTAAAAACATCACCAAGCATTTGAGTATGGTTGCAATATAAAAAGTAACCTTTTTCTTTTTTTAAAATTTTTTTATTTTTAATCGTTACTCTTAAAAATATTTTAGTATAAAAATAAGAAAATATAACTATCAAAATATAAAGGAATTTAGATAATATTTGATAAAAAATATTAGAATGGATCCATTTATAATTATCTTTTAATTGATAATTTTGTTTTGTGGTTTCTATAAAATCATCTTCAAAACTATTGTAGTAGTAAATTTTGGCCATCTAAGACACTTCCTTTAAATATATTATAGCAAAGAATTAATTTTCATAAATAATATTTTTTTACATAATAATATTTTATCTAGGTGATCAAATTTGAAAAAATATATTTCCATAGAAAATTATTTAAAAAATGAAAAAGAATTAAAATCAAATAAATCCAAAATGTTATGGTATTTATTAGAGATAATATGTTTTCTTATTTTCATTTTTTCTTTATATAATATATTAAAATGGCAAATAGATAATTATAAGATATCAAAAATTAATAAAGAAATAATGAAAGATATAAATTTCACTAGTCTTAATATGAATAGTGAATTAGTTAATCCTCCTCAAGATAAAACTAGTAATTATTACGATTATATTAATTTGCTTCTTTATAAAATTGATTTTTCAAAGTTACTAAGTCAAAATAAAGATACTATAGGATTTATAAAAATTAAAAATACGATTGTTAATTATCCAGTAGTCCAAACTAGTAACAATAGTTATTATTTAAATCATTCTTTTGATAATAAAAAAAATAATGCTGGGTCTATATTTATGGATTATCGCAATAAAATAGATGAGCTAGATGATAATACCATTATTTATGGTCATAGTAGAATAGATGGTACTTTATTTGGCTCATTAAGAGGCGTTTTAACTTCTAAGTGGCAAGAAGAAAAAGACAATTATGTAATTTATTTTTCGACTCTTAAAGAAAATATGCTTTTTCAAATATTTTCTATTTATACAATTAATAGCGAAAATTATTATTTAACTACCGCTTTTAATAATGATAAGGAAAAACAAAAATGGCTTGATACAATGAAAAAAAGAAATATAGCAAAAATTGATACTGAGGTTAATACTAATGATAAATTTCTTACTTTATCTACATGTCAAAATACTAAAGGTGGAAGAATTGTTATTCATGCTAAATTAATTAAAAGAGGAAAAAATGTATATTAAATTAGAATACCAAACATATAGTTTAGTATGAAAGAAAGGATTATCATTATTAAGTAATGATAAGTAGTGAGTAGTTATGAAAAAATATTTAACTCAAAGTTTATTTTTTGCCATTTTATTTTTGGTGACAATTTTACCGGTTCAGGCTCTAACTGAATGGAAATTTGAAGATTGGCAAGCTGGTGATAGTTATGGAACTAAAACGAAAGTTTCTTCTAATATAACTAATCTTAAGGGTGAGAATGTTGAAAGCGGTGGTATGAAATTTGGACCATACAATAAAGCGAGTAAAGCTAAATTAAGTGATGGTATTAAAGAAGAGGTTCATGTTGGCCTTAAAAAAGATGATTATCAAAATGGTGAATTATTTGAATTATCTATAGCAATAAATAAAAAAGAAGAAAATAAAGATGCTGAATATTTAACAGAAGCTGTTGTTATGACTCAAAAAAGTGGTGATAAATTTGTTATAACCTCTACATGGGCAAAAGATAAAAATCCTATAGCCACAATTGCTGCTGATGGGGTATATACATATAGATGGGAATTTAAAAAAGAAGATAATAAAATTAAAGTTAAATTCACAGTATTAGATTATGGTAAAGAATTAGGAACTACTGATTTTGTTGAATTAGAAGTAGAAGATATTTCAAAAGCCACCGATGTAAGATATTTATGGGCTTGTAATATTAAAGCTACATATGGAGTAGACATATATACAACCTTACCACCAAAGCCAGTTGAAAACCCTAATACTGCCGATCTTAATATCTTTTTCTACTTTGGACTTATTGCATTTAGTAGTTTAGGGTTTTTGTGTATTAAAAAAAGAAAATTAAATTAATTTGATAAACTGTTCAAAAATCTATGAACAGTTTTTATTTTGCTAAAAAACTTAATTTTTTTTATTATAAAGTTTACTTTTTCCCTTAATATAGATATAATAGGGCTAAGAAAACTTTTATAGGAGTAGTTATGATTGAAGTAAAAGAAATTAATGAAAAAAAGCTTGATGAAAATTATCAATTTAGAATTTATTTAAAAAATAAAGCTGATGAAAAAACTTTAGACAAACAATTTAAAGAATTACATAATAAATATTTTAAAAATCTTGATTGTAGTAAATGCCGCAACTGTTGTAAAATTTTAGGCATTTCTATGAATGAATATGAACTAAATGAAATTTGTAAATATTATAAATTAAACAAGGAAAAATTAAAAAAAGAGTTAAAAGAAAGCTATGGCGAATATGTTGCATCACCTTGTCCATTTTTAAATAAAGATAACAGTTGTCAAATTAATGAATGTTTACCAGCATCTTGCAAAGAATATCCATATACAAATCAAGATGAAAGATTATTTAGTCTTTTAACTACAGTTCAAAATAGTGGCATTTGTCCCGTAGTCTATAATATTTTAGAAGATTTGAAAAAAATGTATAGTTTTAAAAAGAAATTTTAAGGTGAAAATATGATAGTTAGAAATATGAGTGAAAGAATAAATTGGTATAGAAAAGAATATGTTCATGAACAATATTCAAGAATTGTCCCTCGTTTTAAAAATTATGAAAATGTTACAAAAAAGAAAATGTTAGAAGAAATATATAAAGTCTATAGCAATTATGAAAATATTATCAATATATGTACTGTAAGAGAGTTAAAGTATCTACAAATGTTACTTGCTGATGAAACAATAATGGAAGATTTATTAAATGAAAAATTTTACTGGGAAATAGAAGCCTTAAAAAGTAAATTCCTTATAGAAAGAGATATGGATAATTTATTTATCCCTGATGAAATAATTGATAATGTAAAAATTGCTCTTAAAAAAGTTAATTGGAAAGCTAGTAAAGAATTAGATAAACTGAATGAAATATTAGTAAGTTATTGTAAAATTCAAGGTTCTGCTATTCTTTTTAGTGTTGCTAATATTGGTTCTTTATTAACTGGTAAAAAAGAAGAAGATCTTATTAATCATATGTGTCATAATAAAGTTTTTAATTATTATGTTTATATTTATAATAAAGATTTTGAAACAATTGGCGATAATATACCTGTTGCCGTATATCAAGACTATTATAGTATTGAAGATAGTTTAGAAGAAGAAAGAAAAAAGCAAGGCATGGCAGCAACTTTATCACTTGATTTAAAAACGCTTAAAACTTATTTTTATAATGACTTTGATATTAATAATAAAAAAATTAAAAAGTTTTTAGATGAAATAAAGAAATTACCATTTTTATGGAATCTTTTCTTAGATGATGTTAGGAAATTTGCGGTTTTAAACATTGATCGGGAACCATTAAAAAAGAGTATTTCGAGTGTTCCTAATTTAAAAAATTATGATCTTAAAGAATTTTTTAAGATAATGGATGAAGCAATGGATGAAATGCCATCGGGAGCATTAAATGGCTTAACTCCTAAGCAAGCTATAAAAATTAAAGCAGAAAGCCGACTAATTAAATATGAGAAAGCCAATAAGTATGAAAAACAAGAAAATGCTTGTCTATCAAAAGAAGACGCCAAGACTTTTTATAAAATATATTTTGCTTTATTAGAATTTACTAATACTAAATATAAAATTAAAAAAGGCTTAAAAATCTATAATAAAATTCATCTTAATCCTTATGAATTGCAAGACATAATAGAATGTTTTTGGAATAATAAAAACGAAGTGATTTTAGAATTTTTAAAAAATAATCCCTATAATTTTAATAAGGAAGAATTAAATATAGCACGTGAGTTCAAAAAGGGGTTTAGAAGCTTAGTGATAATTACTCGATTTGAAAAAGATTTTACAGGAGTTTTATGCTTAGATAAAGCATATATGATTAAAGGAATAAATGATAATTTAGATAATATTATTTCATATAATGATTTACCATTACCTGTTATAACATCTATTATTCCTTTTAAAAACGTTTTGATTTATGATGGGCTATTAATGAATTTTAGTATAAATTTAGGCAATAATTTTATAAAAGTAGTAGATGAAGAATATAATAAATCTATGAAATATTATCATCTTTAATAAACTTTTAATTTATGATTTGTAAGAGAAAATTTTTAAAAAATTGAAAAACTATCTTGATTGCCAAACAAATGTATGCTATATTAGTAATAACTTAAGATTGTAGGGGGTTATTATGAGCATAGTAGAATTTTTTAAAAAATTTATTGAAGTAAAAAACAACGATTTATCATTTTTAAAAGTTGGAGATATAATATGGGCTAGAAGATATAAAAATGATAAAGAAAAGCAAGGCATTAAATATGGACATCAAGAAAGTCCTTATGTAATTATTAAGAAAGAAAAAAATAAAGTTTTGGCATTACAATGTACAAGTAATCCACATCAAGAAATAGAATGGAAAATGCCTTATTATCCGCTTGGAAGACTTAATTATGAATTAAGTAAAAATACATTTATTAATTGTTTAAAAGTATATGAATTAAAAGAAATTCAATTTGTGGAAACTATTGGACATTTGTGTGATTATGATTTAAATCAATTAAAAAAACAATTATATATTCTAATTAATAGTAATTTTAAAATGAAGCCTAATATAAAGTATAAGGATTTAAAATATAAAATTGGTGTTGGGGATGTGATTGTTTATAATAATTATAAATATTATATTTATTTAATTGATGAAAAATATCTTTATCTACATAGGATGAGAAAGTATTCAAAAAGAAATGACAATATTTTAATTAATAATAATTATTATAGTTTTATTTTTAATAAAATTGAAAAAATTAAAATTAAAGATGAATACGATTTAGTAGATACTTTTAATACTGGAGAAATAGAATTAATAAAGGAATTTAAAGAAAAGTATTTGGCTAATAGCAAGAATGAATGCAAAGCAGCTCTTTGTATTGGGACACTTATTAATTATAAAGAAAGAATGTATTATATATATAAGGAAGATGAAGAATATTATTATTGTTTTCAAATTTACTCAAATGAAGTAATGAAGCCTAAAATGGCTGATGTTATTATTAATAAGGGGATATATAAAACGTTTTTTGCTACTATAGTTATTGAAAAAGAGAAACTTATAGCTAATGGTTATAAAATAAAAAGATATGCATCAAAAAATGAAATAGAATACAATAAGAAAATATTTCATTTACCTGTTGATAAAAGAAGTATTGAAAGAAAGAAAATAAACAAAAAAATTTTAAAACCGAATGGTAAAGATATAAATGATTTTGTACCAATGACTATATTAATTAATGAAATTAACAATAGTTATTATTTAGTCATTAATAAAAAAAATAATGTTATTGAAGTTGTTAATATTGATAATATAAGTGATTCATTTTATTTTGAATTAGAGCAAGGTAATTGCCCATTTAAGTTTTACCGTGTACTTGGAAAAGAAGAATATGATAAATATTTAAATAAAATAAATGAATTAAAAGAACAAGTTAAATTGTTTAATTTAGAAAATTAATTTAATGATTGCAATTTTGTGAGATATTAAGGATAATGTTTAATAAGTGGTGATTTTTATGGGATTATTTAATTTTTTACTAAGCTTAGATGAAACAAGAAATGAAGAAGAAAAGAAAGAAAAAAGACTAGAACAAGAAATGGATTGGCATAATCTTGATGATTATGAAAAAGAAGAAGTTAGAAATGGCAATTATGACGTTTATAATTTTGAAGATTCGCTAGATGAGGATTTAGATGAAGATGACTATTATAGTGAAGATGATAAATAAATAATATTGATAAAGTGAGATGATTGATATGAAAAATAAAAAAGCAGAAATTATAGAAATTATTTTAGTTACGATATTAATTTCTTTAAGTATTAACTTAATATCTTCAAGTATTTTTATGTTGAATGATATAAAAAGTATTATTGTAATGTCAATTGGTATTATCATCTGTCTTAGTATTGTTATGTATTATTTAAAAATAAAAGTTAAATCTATGAATATAGATAAATTTATAGAAGGGAATATTATATTAGATGTTAAAAATAAAAATATTTATAAGTCATTAGAATATTTTTCTTCTTTTAATATAAGTGATGATATAAATGCAGTTATGCTAGAAAATAAAGAAATTAATAAAAAATATAATGAGTCTTTAAAGGATATTGAAAAATTTAATGAAGATAATTTTAAATTACAAAATAGTTATTTTTCATTTGTAATAAATAGTGCAATTGAATATCAAATATTAAATTTATTAACTGATCATATTCATTTAGATGATAAAGATATAAAAACTATTGATTTAAATAATGCTCCTAAAGATATTTTAAATAATATATTTATTAAAACATTAGCTAAAGATTATAAAACAAGAAAGGCATTTAATAATTATAAAGATGAGATGAAAGAAGATGAAGAACTTTTTACAGTCAAAAGTGATGAGGGGTATATTTATAATAAATTTACTATTGCCATACCCAAAAATGCTATATTAATTAAAAAAGAGAATTCACTAGTTGTTAAATCAAAATATTTTAAAATAACTATTGAATGGGGAATAAATGATGCGAGTTTACCTTTTCCAGATATGGAGTTTTATAACTTTTTTTCTCATGATAAAGTAGATTATGAAGATGTAGAAATTTCATATTATATAAAAGTAAAAGTAGAATATAGTTTATTATCAATGTTTTCAAAAAAATCAGATAATTATTATTTATGGATTGAATTTGTTGTTAATCAAATAATTGAGTTTTTGACTTTAAAAATTGTTTAAAGAAAAATAATTGGAGTCTACTAAAAAACATAGACAAGATTTTAAAAGAAAAATATAAATTTTAAAGATAAAGGCAATGATAATTTTCACAACATTTAAAGAAAAACATATCTTATATTAGGTGATAAACTATGGATGAAAGAGCAACTAAAAAGGTGGTCATAGATCCTGGACATGGAGGTATCGGTTAAATCCAAAAATAGAAGAAATGACTATTTTGGTAAGTAAATACAAGAGTTTAAGG
>CANQZQ010000019.1 GCA_947628375.1 uncultured Bacilli bacterium | reverse complement strand
ATTTTTTTATTTTCTTTTATTTTTCTTTTCCTAATTAAAAAAGAGTGATTTTTATTTTTCACTCCTTATTACTGAAGAATGATAATCCATTCTTTATTCACAACTACAGCTTTCGGCTTCTTCACTCCAAGAACCTTGGTTTAAATCACCATTTTTAGAAAAATCACTAAATGGTTCATTTATAAACCAATATTCATCACCTTTTTTTAAATAAACATTATAACCGACTTTTTTATCATCTTGTAAATTTAATTCTATTTTTCCTTTATAGGTTTTTTTATCTAAAGTAGAAAATCCTTGATCAACTAGTTCTTCAATTGTAAAACAAACTTTAGTAGTATTAACACAACTTTTAGTACCATTATTTATTTTAAAAGCACCAAGTCCATAATTATAGTAGGCATCTTCAGCACTTTTAACCGCAAAAGACGTTTCTGTACGGAAGGCCGCTTCTCTTGCAATATTCATAGATGGTAATACATTCGTGGTGGCGATTGCAATAACAACAGCAAGTACAACAATAACCGCTAATAACTCGATTAAAGTAAATCCTTTATTATTTCTCATATCTATCCTTTACGCTACATCTGCATTTGTACAAACAAATTCACCGTTATTATTATAGTCTTCAACATTACTAGCATCAACTGTACCTGTTACATTATTTATATAATATAAATCATTATGCATAGTGATGGTGTATTTATAACGTCCCATTGTTCCATCAGTTTTCATATCAACAATTATTTTGCCATCATATTCATGGCCTTCACCTGTAAAGTACTTAATATCTTTATCAATAAAACCATTTTCAGCTAAATATTTTAAAGAAAAACAATATTTATTTGCTCCTTTTTGAAAATCATCACTCATACTATCTGGTTCTTTAATGGCCCCAGTATCATAGATATTTAAAATATCGGAAGCAATGCCCATAAATATATTAGCTTCATCAACAAAAGCACCTTTTTTAATATTATTAACCATTGGAAAAACCGCAGTGGTACCAATAGCAATAACGACAGCAAGAACAACAATAACCGCAAGTAATTCAATTAATGTAAATCCTTTTTTATTTCTTAAAGTTTGCACTTTAATCCACCTCTATTCTCTTAGTTTTATCTTACAATATTTATAATTTAATGTCAATTACTAAAGCCAAAAAAAATAATAGGTTGACCTATTATTTAACCAAATAAAACATCTAATAACATCATGATAGTAAAGCCAAAGAGCGTAAAAAAACTCATTAAATTTTTACATTTGTTATTTTGACTTTCAGGTATTAACTCACTTATTGCTACATAGATCATAGCCCCTGCTGCAAAGGATAAGAAGAAAGGTAAAATATTTTTAACATACATAACAAGAAGACAACCAACTAAACCCGCAATGGGTTCGACAATTCCACTAAGAGTACCATAAATAAATGATTTTAAGCGACTAAAGTTTTCTCTTCGCAAAGGCAAACTAATAGCAGATCCTTCAGGAAAATTTTGAATACCAATCCCAACCGCTAACATAAATGCACCCATTAAAGTTGTAGTATGAGAAGCAATTGAACCAAAAGCAACACCTATTGCCAGCCCTTCAGGAATGTTATGAAGAGTTATGGAAATCATCAACATAAGACTTCTTTTAATACCGGTAGCATTTTTCTTTTTACTTTTATTTAACAATTTAGAAAAGAAATTATCACTAATAATTAAAAGAATACTTCCAATTAAAAAACCAATTGTTAAAACTAAAGCGGCATTTAAACCTAATTCATTTGCTTCAGTAATCGCAGGATTTAAAAGAGAAAAAAAAGATGCCGCAATCATTACTCCCGCTGATAAGCCTAACATAGCATCAAGAAGCGTGCCATTTACTTTTTTAAAAAAGAAAACCAAAGCAGACCCTAAAGTTGTAATCGCCCATGTCATAATAGTAGCAATTAATACTTGCATATACACAGAAGAATTAATATAAAACTCAATCATTCATAAACACCTAATATATTATAGTAATTTTATTTTTTAGTGTGTAGGCAAAAAAAAGAACTCTTATATAGAGCTCTAATTATTAATATTATAAGTTTCACCTGATAAGTCATTTAAATTTGGCATATCCATTGGTTCTTCTTTTTTTTCAGTAAATTCTTTTTTTAGAGTTGGAAGCTCAAAATCTAAATCATCATCTGCTGGTTCATTATTTGCTTCTTCTTTATCATCAACAAATACAGAACTAAATACTTCTGGTGTTTTTATTTCTTCTACTTGATGAGCATCTTCCATTGGTGTTTTTATTTCTTCTTCAGTTATTTTATTTAAATCATCAAAATTAAATTCTGGAATAACAGGCTTCTCTTCTATTTCCGTAAATGAATCAAAAACAATTGGTTTTTCTTCTATTTTTTCAAGTACAGGCGCAGATTCATTATTATTAACATTATTTTCAAAAGGATTATCTAAAGTAATGGAATTAAATTCATTAGGAACTTCTTTAATATCTTCTTTTATTTCTTCCTTATTGACTTCAATATTATTATTTAATATTTCTTCATTAGTTAAAACTTCCATATTATTAGTAACATTATTTTCTTCAGTAATATTTTCAATAGTTGGAACTACTACACTATTATCTAAACTATTATCTAAAGGAAGTGGTGTATCTAATGACTCTATTGGAGCTTCAATTTCAACTTTATTTTCAACAGTTTCTTCTTTAAAAGTATCATCAGTATTATTTATTTGTTGTAACTTTTTAGTTTCCTCTATTTCTCTTTTTCTTTGATCTTTTTTACCAAAAAATAAAATAATAATAAATAGTAATATTAAAACAACAATTGAAATCATTAAATATGTGCCAAAATATTCATAACTATATAACCTATTTAAAAATTGTTCCATGTGATAACCACACCTCTTTATTCCTACTATAATATAGATTAACACAAAAAATTAATTTATGCAATAATTTTAAAACATCTTATCTATATTGTTTGGAACATTACCATCAATTACTTTAGAGATGATTTTATCACTTTGTTCTTTAGATATTTTTTTACCCGTCATTTTGCATAAAGTATCAATAACCTCTCTTAAAGTACCTTCATCTTTCATATTGCCATTTTGAAGTTTATTTGCTAATCCTAAAATAGTATTTTTATCTACTTTTGTTCTCTTTTCTACTTTATTAAAAAAAGAATCATTTAAATTCATACAACACCTCATAATATTATATGAATAATGATTCTTTTTGTGATATTTGACTATTTTTTATTTTTAAATTTTTCAATAATAGCATCAACAATGTATTTTGAAGCATGCCCATCACCATAAGGATTTGATGCTTTACTCATCCGCTCATAAGCTTCTTTATCGGTTAATAATTTCTTAACTTCATTATAGATGACATCTTCATCAGTACCAACTAATTTTAAAGTACCAGCCATAATTCCTTCAGGGCGCTCGGTCGTATTACGTAATACTAAAACCGGCTTACCTAAAGAAGGTGCTTCTTCTTGAATACCTCCACTATCAGTAAGAATTAAATAACTTTTATTTTGAAAGTTATGAAAATCAAAGACTTCTAACGGCTCAATTAATTTAACTCTTTCCATGTTACCAAAAACTTCATTAGCAACTTCTCTTACTTTAGGATTTAAATGTATAGGATAAATAACTTTAACATCACTAAATTCATCAACTATTTTTTTAATTCCTTTAAATATATGACGCATTGGTTCACCTAAGTTTTCTCTTCTATGAGCAGTAAGTAAAATCATTCTTTCATTATCATTTACCCAATCAAGTTCTTTATTAGAATAATTTTTATCAACAGTTGTGCTCATTGCATCGATCGCCGTATTACCTGTAACATATATTTTATCTTCATCAATATTTTCCTTTAATAAATTTTCTTTACTAACTTCGGTTGGGGCAAAATACATATCAGTAAGTCTATCGACCATTTGACGATTCATTTCTTCAGGGAAAGGACTATATTTGTCATAAGTTCTAAGTCCAGCTTCAACGTGACCAATAGGAACATTATTATAGAAAGATGCTAAAGCACCAGCAAAAGTAGTTGTTGTATCACCATGTACAAGAACTATATCTGGCTTACAATCTTTAATAACATTTTCTAAACCACTTAATGCTCTAGTAGTAATATCTGTTAGAGTTTGTCCTTGTTTCATAATATTTAAATCATAATCAGGTTCTATTTTAAATGTTTCAAGTACTTGATCAAGCATTTCCCGATGTTGTGCTGTTACACAAACAATACTTTCTATTTCGTCTCTTTTTTCTAGTTCTTTAACTAAAGGAGCCATTTTAATTGCTTCTGGTCTTGTTCCAAAAATACTCATTACTTTAATCATTTTTACCAACTTCTTTCTTTTGTATTTCTTTAAATTCTTTTATTTTATTTAAATCATTTACAGGAATATTTTTATTATTTTCTTGTAAGTATTTAATTTTACTATCCAAATATTTAATAATTTGCTCATCAATTATTTTATCATATTTCCATAAATAATTTTGCGTAAATATTAAATCTTCTAAAGTAACTATTTCATAATCAGTTCCACTAAATAATCCATCTTTATTCACTTGGTACCATAAATCACCATTATCTCTAATCCATTTATCGCCCTGTTTTAAAATACCATTTAATAATTTTATTGCAATATTATAATAATTTTTATTATTAGATATTTCATAAGCCTTAAACAAATAATTTACCATCGCTAATTGATGATTTAAGGATGAATGTGTAAAAATATTATGATTATTGGAAAAATAATCTGGCAATAATATTCCGTCATTAACTTCATAGGTATTATTATTTTCATATTGGCTAACTATAAAATTAGCATAATTATAAAATATATTTAAATACTTTAAATTATCAGTATCATTATATAAGTTTAAAAAATGATAACCTAGTGTTTCATTAAACCTTGTATCAATGTAAAATGCTGTAATGTTATAATCTTTTTTTAGCCAAGTACTTGTATATTCAGTATACCATATGCCTGATTTATCTAAAGTATAATAATTCAGTAAACTATAAGTAGCATTATTATATAAAAATTTAAAAATTTCACTACTATCACTATTACTTAAATCATAAGCACCTTCTTCATACATCCTACCTAGATTTCGACCATAGCCTTCTCTAGTAAAAGGCTCAATAGAATATTGAAGTTTAGTAAAATTACCTTTAAAATTCATCCATCCACTGGAAGTTGAATTAAGCAAATTAATATAATTCTTAATGCTCTCTTCATCTTTTAATAACTTTTTTTGACTTTCAATTATAAAAGTGTCCATGTTTTCATTTTTATTAATAATCAGTCGTTTATTTCCCTTGTCAAAATCGTCAAATTGGTCAGATAATTGATATAATTTAGATTCATTATTATTACCATATTCTATTTTTAAAGGTTGATAAGTTATGCTTCTTCCAACTATATAATAATTATCTTTATTAAAATAGTAACCAATAGGTAATTTATTTTTATTATATCCAACAATATTACTATATTCAAATTCCACATTATCATCAGCAAAATTATATATTTCTTCAGTAAAATTGCCAATATTTAAATTAAATTCAATTTTATTATCTAGATTTTCATAAGTTAGATACTTAATTGTAACATCATCTACAATTCTATCTACATATGTCAAATAACCTAGAGTATTTCCAAACATTAAAACCTTAAAATAGGATAACTTTTCATTTGTTTTGAGACTCGAATCACTTTTTTCATCTTTTTCTAATAAATATAAATTACAGTTACTACAAATAATTCCATCTTGAGAAAATTCTAAATTTAAAACCTTAATATTTTTATCAAAACTATATTTTACAATAACGCATAAAATCCCAACAATAATTGGAATTAGAAAAAATAATAAATTGCGATATTTAAAATTATTTTTTTCCTTTGGAATTGTCTGTATTGGTAAAAATATAAATGTATAACTATAAATTGGATTAATTTTTGTACTTAATAAAAATACTATTAAACAACTAAGATAAAATTTATTTTTATAATTATTTTTTATTATAGGGTAAATAAATAATATTAATCCTAATATACCATATCGATAGATTATATTTAGTAGCATAAAGTTAAAGTCCATTGTTGATTCCGCTAATGTATATCTACCATTTCCAACGATTTTATTGAATAAACTAAAATTTCTAAAAGTATTATAAAAACTACTATCGTGATAATTGTTTTGAGGAAATTCATAATTTTGACCAATAAAAATATTTTTATCACCCACAATTTCAATATTATTGTTAATATTATTTTTAAAATAACTAAATGCCCCAAATAATAAAATTATCAAAATAATTGCAAAAGACAAAATATTTAATTTAATATTTTTTTTATTTTTAAATATTTTATATATAATGTAAATTATGCAAACTATAAGAGATAAAAAAATGTTATAATTTTTTTCTAATATTAAAATTATGCTAAATATAAATAAAACTATATAATAAATTATCGTTTTATATGAAAATTTATCATTTTCAATAAAACAAAAAATAATAATAGGTATAAAAATTAACATAAATGTATTATCTACTTTAAATTTAAATAAAAAACTAGCTATTACAATTAAAAAATTTATTAAACAAACATATAAAAAAACTTTATCAAAATTTATTTTTAATTTATCTTTCAAATAGCTAATATTAAAAATAATTAAAGGAACTAAAAATATAGAAATTAAATAAATTGTCTCTTTTAAAAATAATATTTTGCTTTTATTCAAGTAATTAAATCCTAAAAATAGTATACCAAAGAAGCATAAAAATAAATAATATAATAATTCTTTATTATTTATGCTTTTATCTTTAATTCTCAATATAATTACTCCAAATAATATACATAATAAAATTATCTCAAATAATTTTGAAAAAAAACTATTTATATTAGACAATAATGCTAAAATGTTTATTAGAATAATAACAATTTCGCTTTTCTTCATTTTAAAATTATCTCCAATTCTTTTTTTATTACAATATCAGAAGAGCATTTTTCTTTAATAAATTCATGAGCTTTAGCACTTTTTTGCAAAAATATATTAGGATGGTCATACATATCTTTTATTGCTAGTGCTAATTCTTTATAATTATTTGTTAAATAGCCTGCATATTCTGGAACATATTCTGGAATAGCAGTATTATTAGAAGTCACTGGAACAAGCCCGCTCATCATTCCCTCACACATTGAAACGCCTTGAGCATCTTGCCTTGTAGGAATTAAAATAATACCATTTGTTTTATGCAATTCAGCAATCTCTTTTTGACTTAAAAATTTTTTATTAATTGATACATTAGGAATATTTTTTATTGGTTCTATCGTCTTATTAAATAATTTACCATCACCATATATGCTAATCTTTAATTGCGAAAAAAAATCCATTTTTTGTAATTCTAAAATAGCCTTTACAGTTAGATCGTTAGCATATTTCTTAGAGGCAAAAGGTCTAATACTTAAAATATTTAAGCGATTTTCTTCTTTTTTAGGAATATATTTAAATACATTTTCATCAATAACATTGGGAATGATATGATAATTTTTAACTTTTCCCTTTGAGAGACTATCAGTTTCTAAAATATCCTTCATCCATTCAGAAACAAATATAAATTCTTTATTAATTTTTTTATTTCTTAAAAAGTTATGCATAAAAAGCATTTGTCTAGTATTTACTAAAATGTAACCAAAAAAGCGATAAAATTTTTTAATGTCGAATAAAAATAGTCTTCTATACCATCCCAAAGCTTCTACTCCATGAACCCATATAATTAATGGAGTATGACTTGCATATTTTTGGATAACCTTAATGGTTTTTCGAAAAGCAAAATGGACTAATATTTTATCATATTTATTATTATTTAAAAAATTTGCTAAAGCATTATAATTACCTGTATTTACTTCAATACCATCAAAATTATATTTTATTGTCTTATCTTCTCCAGATTTAGATATTGAAAAAACATCAAAATCTATTCCTTCTTTTTTATATACTTTTACTCGTGAATGAACAAAAGCATTATTATACATATCATCCTTACTTGGATAACCAGGACTTAAAACTAAATACTTCATCATTTAATTCTCCTATTCAACTTATTTAAAATATATAACAATTTACTACATCGATAATACGTTAAATAAGCAACTATTTTTTTCTTAAAATTTAACATTCTAAAATACTTGTTTTTTTTCCACTTTGCATAGTGCTTATGAGCATAATTACTGATATATTTAATTTTATTTTCAGGATCTTTAAAACTCACAAATCTTAAAGAAGCACTCATCATAATGTTTTTTATGAACAAAAACTCACACTCTTCGTGATAAAAATCTTCCAATTTTTCTTTTAAAATTTGAAATGCAATAAATATATCATTAAGTTTCGCATTATATTTTTTATTATTCATTGTAGAATCTTTTCTTTTGTAATAGTTATAAAGTGGTTCTTCTAAATGATATATATTAGCGTTAATCCCTAATGGAGGAATAACAGCAAAGTCTTCATAAATAATACCATCTGGAAATTTAAATTCTAAATTTAATAAGAAATTTCTTTTTATTATCATATTACAAGGCCCAGTATTCATTATAATAAAATTTTTATTTTCATCATTAACAAAACGAAATTTAAATATTTCTTTATTGTTATCATTATAAATATTATAATCACAAGTTACTATATCATAATTATTACTTATGGCAATATTTAATAGTTTCTCATACATATCAAGTTCAATAGTATCATCGCAATCAACAAATGATATATAATCTCCAGTTGCTAAAGAAAGTGCTCTATTTCTAGCAGCAGCTTGACCTTGATTCTGTTGGTTAATATATGTTATCATTTGATTATCATTTTTATAATTTTTAATTATTTTTTCACTATTATCAGTTGATCCATCATTAATTATTATTATTTCTAAGTGTTTTTTACCTATTGTTTGATTCAAAATTGAATCTAAACAATTTTTTAAATATTTTTCACCATTATATACAGGAATAATAACAGATATTTTCATACAATTCACCTCTTTAATAAGTTATTTTTTTATGAAATATTTTAAATAATATTTTACATACTAATTCTTTTAAATAACTAATATTTTTATCTTTAAATAATAAAACTATTGCTTCTATTCCATAAACTATAAATATAATAATTAAAATATAAGCTAGTTCGATTATTAAATTATGAGGTAAGTATAACATAAATATTGATTTAAGAACAATAATATTAATAATACAAATAATGATAAATAAAATTTGTTTTAAAATATATTTTTTAAAATCAAGATCAATTATTTTACTAATTCTAAAAGCACAAATAAGATAAGAAATAATACTAGATATCAATGTTCCTAAAAATACTCCGATTAAACCAATTTTAATAGCTAGAATAATAGATATAATTAAATTAATTATAGCTTCCAAAGATAAAGGAAAAATAAGTTTTTTAAAATATCCACCGGTATTCATATAATAATTAATTGGTTGACGACTAACAAATAAGTAAAGATTAATTATTAAAACAATTAAAACAGAATTACTAAGAAGATATTCTTTACCTATCCAAAGAGTTATAAACGGTTCAGTTAAAAAATAAAGACAAATAACGCAAAATAAACCTATAAAAAAGGCAACATATTGTAAATTAACAAAAATGTTTTTAATTTTATCCTTATTATTTTCGGAAATTAAATTACCAATACTAGCTCCAAAACCATGAAATATCGTTGTTATTATTTGATTTAATTGGCTAAAAATAAAATTATAATTAACATATAACCCAGATGAAGTAATACTAATAAAAGATGAAATTATTAAATTATCAGTAAAATTAATTAAAGTGCTTAAAATTTGAATAATTGCTAAGCTTTTAACTGAATTTAAAATACTCTTTTCTATTTTTTTATCAACTTTTTTATTTTTAATATTTACTTCTTTATAATATTTTTTATATAGCAAATAAATAGCTATATTATTTAATGTAGTATAAAAAATATTTATTAGTAAATAGATAATAAAATTTTTAAAGACTATTAATGTTACTATTTGTGTTAAATATTTTAATGTTTTAAAAATAAAATCAACAATTGTAGTAATGTAATTTTTTTGCATAGTATAAAATAAATTTCGACTATAAGCAAAAAAATAACTAACAATTGTGTTTATACTACATAAAATAAAAGAAAATCTAATATAATTATCAACAATTGTTTTATCTTTAAAGAAAATGGGAATAAAAATAGTCACAATTAAAGATAAGATGAAAATAACAGTACCAATAATTTTATAGAATTTTTTAAAAATAACTAATATAGAACTTATCTTATCATAATCATTTTCGGCTGCTGGCTTATACAAAGCATAATTTATAGCTCCAGCAATGCCTAATTCTGTAATTGCTAAAATATTAATTATATTATTAAAAACTCCATTTAAGCCATTATATTCAAGTCCTAAATTTTGTAAAAATATTTTAGATAAAACAAAGCCTAAAATGGAAGTTAGTATTAAAGAAGTTAAACCAAAAATAATATTTAAAGTGGAATTTTTAACTCTCATATTAAATCCTCATATTCTAATTCATTTTTTTTATTTTTAAAATTTTCAATAACTATATCGCTATTAATATAATTTAATCTTAAAATATTTTTAGGAAGTCTGTCTATAAATTCATGATGATATTTAAAATTTGGTTGATATCTAATTAAATAAGGATATTTATAATAATGTGCTTCATTTTTAACTTTAAATGTATACACATCCACTTCATTATTTTTAATCATATATTTTATATTTTTAACTATTTTACTTTCTATTATTTCATCGCTATCTACAAATAATATCCAATTAGGATTGGTTTTAATCGTTTCCTCCCATTGCATCTTTCTAGTAAAATGAGCTCTAGCAATTTTTATTATATGAATTTTTTTATTAGCCAAAATTTTATTAATTAAAGTAATATCTTTATCATTATTTGTAAAAATAATAAATTCTTGAGCATACTTTACTGCTTGTTTTAAACTTTTTTCTAAATGTTTATTATCATATGCCATCATAGATACCGTAATTTTATTATCATCATTAATTAGACGACGAGTTAAAAATTTACTATTTTTATATTGCTTCCAGAAAGTCTTTAATTCGCTAATTTTAGTTAAAAATTTATTTTTTAAAATATTTTTTAAATTTTTTTTGCCTCTTTCTAAAGGATTATAAACAAAAGTATTTGGATTAAAGCCATTTTTAATATAATCATCTACTCCGCTTAAATAGCTTTCCCGATAAATATGATAAGCTGGATAATAAGTATCAACATATAATTTTAAGCCAAAGACTGCTGCTCTAATGCAAAAGTGTCTATCTTCTCCCCAGAATGATATATTGGGTATACTTTTAAAACTTAAATTATATTTTAAAGCATTTTTAGAAAATAATGTGCATGCTCCCAAACCACCTACTTCATATAAACCAGGAATTTTTAATTTAGCTATAAAATCTTTTGTGTATTGCTTTATTTCATTTTTAGTATATTTTTTATCCCAATCCCGAATATAAAAATTACTTTCATCTTGTAGCCAAACCTGAGGAGTAAGATTATCTCCTACATTCCAATTAGTCCAAAATACTTCAGAAACTATATCAACATTTTGACTAATTAAATGTTTAATCGTTTTAGAATTCATAATAATATCAGAGTCAATAAAAAATAAATAATCAAAATTATTAGTTTGCGCAAATTTTATAATTTCATCTTTAAAAGTTGTTATTCTTTCAATTAATGATTTTTTCCAATTATGAGTTTCATCAGTCTGATATTTATCACTTTGACTATATCCAAAATCTTGATAACTTTTTAAAATCACATTCTGATTTTCTTTTTGAAAGTTCATTAATATTTTTTTTGATGCTTCTTCCGTATTATCATCAATAAAAAAATAGCTTACTTCTAAATCACTTAAATCCATCTTAACCAGATTTTCTAGAAAGACTTTTAATATACTACTTTTTTGCTTTATTGGACTCCCAATTAATATTTTCATATTTCACCTTATAATTTATAAACATTAGGTAGTTGACACACATTTTGAGTATCAAAAATAATTTTATCTTTCAATAAATTCATATTATCAATAATTTCTTGATGTTTAACCATTATTATAACTACATCAACATCTTTTAAAAATTCATGTAAATCATGATATTGATTAGATACTATATCTTCTTTTATATAAGGATCATATACTTTAAGTGGTGTTGCTAAATGTTCTTTTTGATGTTCAAGTAATTGTAAAGTTGGACTTTCTCTATAATCATCAACATTTTCTTTATAAGTTAGGCCATATAGTCCTACTCTACTATAATCAGTTATATTATTTTCTTCTAGTACTTCAGAAACTCTTTTTAAAACAAATTCGGGCATGGAATCATTAATATGCATTGCTGCATTAATAAGCTGAGCAATTTGGGGATAATCTCCCACTAAAAACCAAGGATCTACTGAAATACAATGGCCTCCTACACCAGGTCCAGGATTTAAGATATTTACTCTTGGATGTTTATTACAAATTCTAATAATTTCATATACATTCATTCCATCATGACTACATATTTTAGCAAGCTCATTAGCAAAAGCAATATTAACAGCTCTAAAAGTATTTTCAACTACTTTTGTCATTTCAGCACTTTTAATATCGGTTACTACTACTTCACCATCGGTAGTTTTACCATAAATTTCAGCAACTTTTTCTCCTATTTCTTTACTATCTGCCCCAATTGTTCTTGAATTATGTTTAAGTTCATAAATCATATTACCAGGTATTATTCTTTCGGGAGCATGAACTAAATTAACTTTTTTATTAATAATTGGTTTAATTTCTTTTTCAATTGTTCCCGGTGAAACTGTTGATTCAATAATTATTGTAGCTCCATCTTCACATACATTTAAAACATCTTTAACAGCATTAACAACATAAGTAGCATCAACTTTTTTAGAAAATTTATCATATGGTGTTGGAACTGAAATAATATAATAATCAACTTTTTGATATTCTGTTGTAAATGTAATATTACCAGTTTTAATAGCATTATTAAACAAGTCTTCTAAGCCATCTTCCTTAAATGTTACTATTCCTTTATTTAATTTTTCTACAATTTTTTTATTATAATCCGTCCCTATTACTTGAAATCCGGCATTTGCCATAGTAAGTGATGTTGGAAGTCCAATGTAGCCTAAGCCTATTACGTTTATTTTCATATATACTACCTTCTCTCTTTAATATTTTAACATAATTCTTATAATTTTTAAATTATATTTCCTTTTTACTAAAAATGATTAAAAACAAGAATTTAAAAAGCTTAAGTTGACGAAAAATTCTTTTAGGTTCTTTTATTAAACGATATAACCATTCTAAACCAGCTTTTTGCATCCATATTGGTGCTCTTTTAATATTGCCACTTATGACGTCAAAAGACCCACCAACCCCTTGAAAAATTAAAGCATCTATTTTATCCATATTACTAGTAATCCAATTTTCTTGTTTAGGAGATCCTAATGCTACAAATATAATATCGGCATGACTTTTATTTATGGCTTTAATAATTTTATCATTATCTTTTTCATAACCATTTATGTATCCTACTATTTTAATATTTTGATATTTTTCTTCTAATTTTGATTTAGCTAATTTTATTGTTTCTTCTTTAGCGCCATAAAGAAATACTTTATATCCTTTATCATTAGCTAAATTACATAACATATCCATACAATCAATACCAGTTATTCTTGATTTAATTTTACCTTTTTTTATTTTAGAAGCATATATAATTCCTACTCCATCTGGTATTTGATATGTAGCATTGTTAAGTAATTTTTTTAACTTTTCATCTTTTCTTGCTTTTAATATTTTTTCTGGGTTAATTGCTACTATAAAAGATTTTTTACTATTTTTTATATCTGCTACAATGCTATCTTTCAAGTTTTCATAAGAGGTAATTGATACATTAACTCCTAGAATGTTTTCTTTTTCCATTTTTGACATCTTCTTTCAACTATTTAATAATTATTCATTAAAATATTTAAATTATTTTGGTCGATATTATTTTCAAATTTATTATATAAAATATTGATATAATTATCTATTTCTTTTTTATTTATACCTATTTTATTTAAATTATCTTTAAGATTTAATAAACTAATTAATGTTTTCGAATCTTTAATTAAACCATTATAACTTAGTTCATTTGTTATATAAGAATGGATATCTTTATCACCAATCAACCATTCATCATTAATTAATTCATTTAATAATTTATCAATAATAGTTTTGATATGGGCAGAATTATTTTTAACATAATAATCAATTAAAATATTTAAGATGCCAATTTGATTATCAAAGGTTGTTTCAACTGAATTAAAAATAATTCCTTTATTTGTTATTAAATAATTATTTTTATTATATTCATTAATTATAGTATCAGCAAATTGTTGATAAATTAAATTATCACTATTAAATAATTCAATATTTTTATAAATACTATAATTATAATTTAAATCTAAGTAGATATCTTGATGATTAATATTACTTTGATTTATTAGTTCATAATCTTGATACCAGAAGTTATTATAGTTATTTGTATATTTATATAAACTCATTAAATAACTTTCTAATAAGATATTATTTATGTTAGCTTCATAATTATTAAAATTTTGATTTGCAAAGTCACGTAGATAATAATCATTATAATTTTCATATATTCCATTATAAGATAGCCAAGGAATTATTTCATTTTGATTAATTAATTCATTTTGAGATTTAATTACGAAACTATCAACCGAAGTATTAGATTTAATACTAAAACTTTTTTTAATTTTATTATCAATAATAGTGTAATCATATTGTTTATTTAAAAGATTTTTGGCAACATTTTGATTAAATAAATTTATATTATTTTTGGCTTTATTATAATGATAAGAATTAGATAATAAAACTTTATTATTTTCTAATAATAAACCATTATCATTTTTTAAATAATTTTCTTTCTCATTAGCAAATTCAATATTAACTAAAACATTTTTATCTTCTTCATTAGTAAAAGTTAAGAAAGTAATTTGGTCATTATTGCTTAAAGTCCTTTTAACATAAATTATTTTAAAATGATTATAACCCTTTACCATATAAAATTCTAATTCGTCTTCTATGTTATTATAACTTATTTTTTGGTTTTCAATTAATTTAACTTCATTTTCAAAATGAATATCATCATCTATTTTAATATTAATTATTTTTCCTAGTGGTAATAACAAATAAGAAATGGTAAAAATAACATATAAAGCCCCGATTAAACAGATTAAAAAGCCCCCAATATAATTAATTTTAAATAAATTGTATCTTTTAATTAAATAAACAATGGTTAAAGAAACTAAAGTACTTACTGCCGGTGCCCCCATAGTGTGTCCTGCTGTAAGAGCAATTAAAAAGGCAATTAGAAAACTTAAATATGTTGAACATAATTCATCATCTATAATATTTTTATTAAATTTTTTCATAAATTTAATAAAAATAGCTATAGCGATAATAATAATATATAATGATAAAATTAATGTACCAGTAATACCATAATTAACTAAAATATCAACAAAATCTAATTCAGTTAATTTTCCAGCTTCATTATTTGTTTCACCATAAAATGATAAACCAATTAATTTTTTGACATTAGATGAGTTTTTATAATCATTTAAGCTTTTAACCATATATATATTACGACTACTAAAGATTATATTAAGTAATTTATTATCAATTTCCTTTAAATCATTTTTATTATATGAAGTAGGAAAATTTATTAAATATTCATTTTCATATAATTTATCAAAATTATAAAAATTAATATTGTCAATATTATTAATACTATTCATAGTTGTGTTATTATTATAATTATTATTTTGATAATTAATATTAAAAATTAAATATGAATTATGGTAAATTAAAATTGAAAAAGTAATTAAACAAATATTGATTATAATATTTTTAAAATTATTTTTATTAATAGCCATTCTTATTATAGAAACTATTAAAACATGTAATAAAGAAATAAATAAACCAATTACTGGAGTTTTTGTTCCAAGCAAAAAGGCAGTTATTATAAATAAAATACCTAATAAAATATTTAAAAATTTATTTTTATCTTTTTGAATATTATAAATAACAAATGGTGATAATATAGCAAGAATGGCGCCGATTTCATTGGGAGCATAAAATAAACCAGAAAGCCCCTTTTTTCCATAGTCATAGCTATTATTGCTAATACCAAATATACTAGGTAAAATTAAGAATGCTATATAAATCCATGCTAATTTAATCATTATTTCATTTATTTTTAAATCTTTTGAATCATAATAATTAACTAAACAAACAGTAACAATTGGCAAATAAATAAATTTTACTAAAGAGGATACTTCTTTAAATAAATTTGTTAAACCATTTACTAAATAGTAATTAAATAAAAAAACAAAAGAAAAGCAGAAAATAAGAAAAAGCAAACAAAATGATCCTTTTTTTAGTTTACTTTTGTTTTTAAATAAAAAGATAAAAAGAATAAATGCTAAAAAGAAACCTCTATAAAGTAAAGATAAACTAAATCCTGAAATGGTATTTAGCACATCTATAAAAGGCATAAGAAAAATTAATAATTCTATGAAATCAATTTTTTTTAGTTTTTCTAGCATTTTGCCACACCTACTTATTTAGTATATCAAAAACTTTCTTATTAGTAAAAGAAAATATCATTTTTTTCTATTTTTTATTATCTTTTTTTAATAAAGCTACTTCTTGAATTAAACTTCTATTCATTTCTTGTAATTTAGATATAGTTATATATAATCTAAATATTATATAAAATAAGATAAAGATAGCTATTAAAAATAACATATTAGGTGCTTCTTTAAATCCACATAATGCTGCAATACTTTCAACGATATTAGGAAATATTACTAATATTAACATAAAAATAAATATGATAGTCCAATAAAGCCCATATTTCATTGATAAATTTTTTCTTTTTATAACTTTAACAATTGAATAAATGCCTATAAGCATTAATAAAATAATAAAAATTCTTAAATTTAAATTCATTATTTATTACCTCTTTCAATTATACTTGTAACTACCATAGCATATGTAACTTTTGTCATATAGTAAATGCTTTTTATTGGTGTAATCGATGACTTACCAAATTGTCTTTCCCGCATTTTAACAGGAATTTCTTTTACTTTATAACCTTTTTTAATTACTTTAACAAGAGTTTCTGGTTCAGGATAGTCATTGGGATAATCACTTGCAAATATTTTAATTATATCTTTATTTACCGCTCTAAAACCAGATGTCATATCATATATTTTTTGATTTGTTGTTATTTTTAAAATAAATGATAAAAATTTAATTCCTATTTGTCTTAATTTAGTAGATTTAAATTCACTTAACTCAGAAATAAATCTAGAGCCAATTGTCATATCAACTTCTTTATTAATAATGGGCATAACTAAGTCTTTTATAAAAGAGGCGTCATGTTGATTATCACCATCAAATTGTAAAGCTATATCATAGTTATTTTTTAAAGCATAAAGATAGCCAGTTTGAACTGCACCCCCAATACCTAAATTATGGACTAAGTTAATAACATTAAATTTATTTTTTTCACATACTTCTTTGGTATTATCTACTGATCCATCATTGATAATAATATAGTCTAATTGATAATCTTTATTTTTACTATTTTCTTTAATATCATTAATAGTATTAATAATATTTTCACTTTCATTATAAGCAGGTATTATAACTAAAACTTTCATCTTTTATTC
>CANQZQ010000018.1 GCA_947628375.1 uncultured Bacilli bacterium | reverse complement strand
GTTAACAATACCATAGATATTGTTATTATCATTATTAACATTATTGTATTCTTTTTATTCTTCATAGATATGCTCCTATTGTATATAACTAAATGGTTATATGTTAAGTTAATTGTATAACTATTTGGTTATATTGTCAAGATATCCATTTGGTTATAAGAAACAATATAAATTAGGATGTGATTTAATGAATATAAATAGGTTAAAAGAAATTAGAGAAGATAGAGATTTGTATCAAAAAGATGTTGCCAATGTATTAAATATTAGTCAAGTGCAATATAGTAGATATGAAACAGGAATTCGTTTAATTCCTATTGATAAACTTGCTAAACTTGCAAAATTTTATAATACAAGTATTGACTATTTAGTAGGTTTTACTGATGAAAGAAAACCATATTCTAAAAGTTCCGTTTTTAAAGATTATAAATTTTAACTTTTTTATATAAACAAAATGAGAAAGTATTGCTACTTTCTCACAGGATTAAGTCTATGAAGGTTTTAACGTCTTTTCCTTGACGATTTATTATGCGGCGATTATAAATGGATCAGAAGAGGTACCAGCTCCACTACTTATTTTGACATCAGAATTAAGATAGAAGACCGGACGAACACGCATAATTTGATCAATAGACTCAAATACAATTTGACCGGTAATCTCTGTTCTCCAAGCGCCGAAACCGCTTCTAAACGGGACAACCCGAGTCATCAACCACTCAGGAATTTTCACATTCATCCAACTATCCTTACATGCAGTCGATGCACGACAATTCGTATTGGAAGAATCATTTCCATCAGTCGCATATGAATAATAGTAATCACTCACATACATCAGTCCAATCCTCGCTGAAAGACTAGTACCGAAATTACTTTCTATTCGATACATCGCATCAGCATTAGCGGCTACATCTATGGTATCTCCATACGTCCATGTATGATTTTCTATTTTCTTATACCATTTCGTTTCTTGTTCTGAGCCACCTGATTTTATATATTGTACATTGCTTGTATTACTATTTATAAATAAATTAGTGTTTCCGTCCCATCCTTGTACATTTCCTGATCCTTCTCCATTTAACCTTTTATATAGATCTGAATTCGGCCATTGTACGTCTGTCTGATAAGAACTATACCATCTAGTGGCGTTATAATTTCCTTCCCAAATTTCTTTTTCTTTAATTAATTTCATTTGTCCATCTTCTGTTATTCCTATTATTCTGTACATATAATCGCTAGTTTCACTTTTACAATCAGTATTTATATTATTGTATCCAAAGCATATCCAATTATCTACAGTGGCTTTAGTCCCTACAAATCTATACATGTCTCCTAATAAATTATTGCTTAATCCATTTGGATTTACATTATTAAATAATTTGCTTGGGATATTTTCTCTTGTTAATTTCCCTCTTAATGTTGTTACATTTATTTGTCCAGTTCCTTTTCTACCAGATACATCCATTGCTTCTACAGTTATTGAATATAATGTATCATCATTTAATCCACTAAATGTACATGCATTATTTGTATATGTTCCAGTTTTTGCTTCATTATTTCCTACTGCTGTACATGTTACATTATCTATATTATGTGTATCAATAATAGCTACATTTACTGTTATACTTGTTTCTGTTACTACCCCTTGAGTTAATGATATTGTGGGATTATATAAATCTAGTGTAATTGTACTATTTGCACTTCCTGTATTTCCTGCTTTATCTTTAACACTTATTACTACTGTATGGCTTCCTTCTGTGTTTCCTATTGTTAAACTTCCACTTATTGTTTTTGATTGATTCGTATAACTATTACATGTATTTTCTCCTACACAGTATCCTTCCATATTTGTTTCTGTTATAGTTGATGTGTAATTAACTGTTGTTGTATGAGTATATCCGCTTTGTAATGTCATTCCAGCTGCTTGTGTTCCTGTTAATGTTAATGCCTTTACTACTGGTTTCGTTCTATCCACTGTTATATTTGTTGTTTTGGCTGTTGATATATTATTTGCTTTATCTTTTAAATATAAGTATATTATTTTTGATCCATCAGCTGTATTAATTATTGAGTAATTACCACTTTTCCCAGTTAATGCTATCCAACTACAACTATCACTATTATTTGTTTCACTTACACAATATTGTACTACATCACTTTCTGTATCTGTATAATCAAATGTAATTGGTAAATTAGATGTTTGATTTGTAAATCCATTATTTAAATTTTCATTATTAGATGTTTTGCCCGTTATATTAAATGAATTTACTGTTGGCGTTTCATCTTTATCAAAATATATTTTACAATACATACTTTTTGTACTTTGGACTATTATACTTCCATCTATTACTCCATTTGTTAAACTTTGTATTACTGCTTGAGGTATTACATTATCACTTCCATATTCATGACATTCTGTTTTTGCTGTATTTAATAAATATCCTTTGTTTGGAAATGCATCAGTTTCTTTATATGTTGTTCCACTTTCTTGTAAATATATTCCAAATTCTTTTCTTTCTACTTCTGTTTCTTCTATTTCATTATTATCCATTTTATATGAATAACTCTTATTCCATGTTAACAATACCATAGATATTGTTATTATCATTATTAACATTATTGCATTCTTTTTATTCTTCATAGATATTACTCCTACCATGTTAAAAGTATAACATTATTTTTATAAAATGTCACTATGTTTATAACATTTGCTATTTATGATAGGTAGTAATTCTACTTTACGTATAGAATAATAGATTTAGGTGATTAACAAATGATAACTAATGAAGAACTAGATAGAATTTTTTTAATGATATCACGTAATATTAAGTATTATCGTTTACATAATAATTCGGAATTTTGTGATAGATATGGCAAAATTACACAGGAAAAATTAGCTGAGTTATGTGAAGTATCAAGGTCTTTAATATCTAATATTGAAAGTGAAAAAGTTAATCAAACTTTTTCTATAACAATAGTGGCCACAATTAGCAAAGTATTAAATATACCATTTGAAGAATTCTTTAAAGAACATGATTTTACAAAATAAAAGATATTGCTTTAAACAATATCCAGTTTTTGTACTAATAATTTTTGAACTATTTTAGCATATTTAATATTATCTTCATTACCTTCTGATAAAATAATAACTAGTCCACTACAATCAATTGATGTAATAATAGGCAATATAGTAAAATAAGCATTTATATTCATTTTAATATCTTTATTTTTAGATATATAATTTTCCCTATTATCTATTAATTCTTTTAAAAATTCATCTAATTTATAATTTTCTAATTGTTTTAAATTAGAACTTTCTGCAATTACTTTTTCTCGGTCTGTTATTAATATACTTAAATTACATGCATCATAAATAATATTACATATATTTTGACTTGTATCTTTAATATTTTCTACTTGAGAATATTTTTTTATTATTATTTGGTTATCAGATGTATATATTTCTAATGGTTCACCATCTCTTATACCTAAATTATATCTTATTTCTTTGGGAACTACGATTCTTCCTAACTCATCAATTCTTCTGGTAATTCCACTTTTACTCATTATAACTACACACTCCTTTTTATAGTGTGGTTAGTTTAAAAATAATTATGCAATATAATTATTCGTGCCAAAAATGTGCAACTTTTGTTAATTATTCGTGCCAAAAACGTGTAACTGCCGGATTTTATCTAGGTGTTTTTGTATGTTAAATTGAGGTGAATTTGATGAAAAGAAAAATATACCAAGAATTAATTAATTGGAAAATAATTAAAGTGAAATAGACTTCTTATTATATAATAATGATGGTATCATTCCTATAGAAGTTAAAGCCGCCGATAATACTAAATCCAAAATTTAAAAAATATATATGGAAAAATATAAGCCACCATATGCTATAAGAATAAGTACCAAAGATTTTGGCTTTGATCCAAAAACTAATATTAAATCTATTTCTTTATATGCTGTATTTTTATTAATTATCTTTAATTGCTAATAATAATTTGACTAAATAATAAACATAGTGTTTTGGTAAACCTTTATAATATAGAGTAATAATTATATTATTATGAAGATATTTTAAATTAAATTTATTAGAAATACTCATTGTTTCAAATAATAATTTATCGCCTTTAATAGTAGTTGATAACTCTTCTGGTAAAATGATTTCGACATATCTTTCTGTGGTATTAACTTTATCTATATTAAGCATTTTACAAAGATTAGTAAACCATTCTTCATACATATAGACTTCCATATCTTCATCGATTTTACCAAAACGGTCAATTAGTTCTTCTTTAACTTTTTCTAATTTTTCATAAGAATCAATTTCATTAATCTTTTGATGAATTTCAATTTTAATATCCTCATCAGCTACATAATCATCTTTTATATGCGTTGATACTTCAATTAAATTATTGACTGAGTCATCTTCTTCTTCAACATATTCACCTTTAGCTTTACGAAGTTCATCTTCAATCATTTTCATATAAAGGGAAATTCCTACTGAATCAACAAAGCCAGCTTGTTCACTGCCAAAAATATCACCAGCACCACGAATGGCTAAATCACGCATTGCAATTTTATAACCACTTCCTAAATTGGTAAATTCTTTAATAGCTTGCAATCTTTTAATAGCAATATCATTAAGCATTTTTTTAGAATCATACAAAAGATATGCATAAGCTACACGATCGCTTCTTCCAACTCTTCCTCTTATTTGATAAAGTTGAGACAAACCAAAATTATCGGCATCATAAACAATTAATGTATTAGCGTTAGAAATATCAATGCCATTTTCTATAATAGTGGTACAAATTAAGATATCATATTTATAAGAGACAAAGTCTTCCATAACTTTCTCTAAATCTTCTTTATCCATTTTACCATGGGCATAACATATTCTAGCTTCAGGTACTAAAGAAGCAATTTTATCTACAATTGTATCTAATTTTTCAATCCGGTTATATAAAATAAAGACTTGACCTTTTCTTCCTAATTCTTTATAAATGGCATCTTTAACTATTAAATCATCTTCAGCAATTACATAAGTTTGAACCGGATATCTATTAACTGGTGGTGTATCAATAATTGATAAATCTCTTAAACCAGATAAGGCCATTTTTAAAGTCCTTGGAATTGGCGTTGCTGATAAAGTTAAAACATTAACATCATTTTTAAATTCCTTAATTCTTTCTTTATGTTTAACTCCAAAACGTTGTTCTTCATCAACAACAAGTAGTCCTAATTTAGAAGGATTTATATCATTACTTAAAAGGCGATGCGTACCAACTAAAATATCTATTATGCCTTTTTGAAGACCATCAATAATATATTTTGTTTCTTTTGAAGATGTAAATCTATTTAAAAGTCTTATATTAATTGGAACATCTTTAAATCTTTCTTTTATAACATTATATTGTTGTTTAGATAAAATAGTGGTAGGACATAAATACATAACTTGTTTATTATTAATAATTGTTTTAAAGATAGCGCGCATAGCAACTTCAGTTTTACCAAAGCCAACATCACCACATAAAAGGCGATCCATAGGGGTACTACTTTTTAAATCTTTATTAATTTCATAAATAGCTTTAGTTTGATCAGGGGTTTCAGTATAAGGAAAGGCACTAGCAAATAAAGCTTCTTCAGCATAATCTTGATAATAATCACCTTTAACACTTGCTCTTTTAGCATAAAGATCTAATAGTTCTTTGGATATATCTTTAGCTTTAGCTTTCATATAAGTTTTGGTTTTAGCCCAACTAGTTGAATTAAGTTTATTAAGTTTAGGTGGATTACCATCTTTACTACTATATTTATAAATATTATTTATTTTTTCAACAGGGATATATACTTTATCATTACCATCATATAGTATTCTAATATAATCTTTTGATAAACCATCTTTAGTAAGAGTAACTAATCCATCATAAATACCAATACCATGAGCTAAATGAACTACATAATCGCCTTTTTCTAAATCATCATAAGATTTAATTCTTTTACCAATATGAAGATTATTTTTATATTTAGCTTCACTAGCAACTTTTATTCCAATATCATTTTCTGAAAGACAAACAATATCTTCAATAATGAAGCCCTCAGTTATTTTTTTATTTATAATATTAGCCTCGGGAATATATTCTTTAATTATTTTTACTTCACTATTTTTAGATAAATAAAAATATACTTTTTTTCCTTCTTTAAGCCATTTATAATAATTATCTTTTAATAACTCAAAATTTTCATTAAAATTGGGTATTGATAAAATTTGTAAATCTTTAGGGTTATTAATATTATCTATATATAATTCATACTTTGGTTTTATTTCTTCTAAAGTAAACATATATTTTGTATCTTCTTGATGAGCTTCTTGATATTCTAATATTTCTTCTGATAGTTTTTGATAAGAGGCTTTAATTTGATTAATATTTAAATAAACTACTATCCCATCATTTAAATAATCATATAGAGAACTTTTAATAGACGTTTTAACTTCATTAAAGGGCTTTATAGTAATTTCTTTAATATCTTTAATTGTTCTTTGCGTATTTTCATCAAAATATCTAATGGACTCAATAGTATTTCCAAAAAGTTCTATTCTAATGGGATGTTCTTCATTAATATTATAAATATCTATTATAAAGCCTCTTAAAGAATATTCACCGGAGGCCGTAACTATTGATTCTCGATGATAGCCATATTCTTCTAAGGAATTTAAAAAATCATCACGATTAATTTCATCGTTTTCTTTTAATATAATATTATTAACACTATCTTTTTGCGGTAAATATTTTAAATAACCCATTAAATTAGTGACAATAATACATTTATCTTTTTTTAAATGATCTAAAACGTTTAAACGACCTATCGTAAATTCAGGTGACATAGCGATTGAGGAAGCAGTGATAAAATCATCCATTAAAAAGAGTTCAACATTATCTAAATGTTCTTTAATAATATTATAAAGTTTATTGCTTTCATATAAATTACTAGTTAATAGTAAAATATTTTGATTGGTTTTTTTAAATAATGATTCCACGTAAAAAGCGATTAACTCATTTGTTAAACCATATGTAGTACTATTAAAATCAAAATTAAAAAACCTGTCTAAATTCATAAATTCCTCTTAATTTTGTTTATAATTTTGCATAGTATAATCTATTCCATTACTAATAAATAAATCTATAACTTTTAAATAAGATGGCATATTATTATTAATAAGATCTAATTCATTTTTAGTCAACTTTCCTAAAACATATTTATCTGTAGGAATATTAGGATTTTTATCAATGCCTATTTTTAATCTGCCAAAATCTTCAGATTTTAATTCGCTTATTATAGATTTTATACCATTGTGGCCCCCAGATGATGAATTCTTTTTTACTTTAAAAGTTGCAATTGGTAAATCTAAATCATCATGAATCACTAAAATGTCTTGAAGATCTATATTATAATAAGAAACTATTTTACTCACAGCAAGACCTGATAAATTCATATAAGTCATTGGTTTTACAAAAATAACTTCTTCGTTATCAAATGAAGTTTTATAAATATATGATTCCATTTTAACTTTCCAATTTACTTTACCTAAATAATTATCAAGAACCATAAAACCGATATTATGTCTTGTATTTTTATATTCTTTGCCTATATTTCCTAATCCAACGATTAATTTCATAACTCCTCCTTAAACATATTTTGATATGTTTTTAAATTATTAATACAAATATTATCTTTAATTTTTATTCCTTTATAACTATCTTTTAAACATCTTACTAAGACAATATAAGGATCAGTTTGAGGCTTTGTTTTAATTAAAGCAATATTTTTAACTGGTATTCTATATAAATTGCTATATATTATTATTTCATCTAATCTATTAACTCGATGAACTAAATAAAACTCTCCCTTAGTATTTAAGTGTTCACTTGCAATCTTAAATATATCTACTAAAGTAATTTTTATTTCATGTCTAGATATAGATAATGATTCACTATCATTTATGTAACTATTATTATTTACTTCAAAAAATGGGGGATTGCAAGTAATTATATCATATTTTTGATTTTTAATATAATTATTATGATCTTTAATATCAGCATGATATAATTTTATTTGATTACTTAAATTATTATAATTTATACTTTCTATTCCTAAATCATAAATATCTTTTTGAATTTCAAAACCGGTAATATTGGCTTTAGTTTTAGTAGCAAGTATTAAAGGGATAGAAGCATTTCCACTGCAAAGATCTAAAATACTTTTTGTTTTACTAGTTATTTTTATGTATTCTGCTAATAAAATGGAGTCTAAAGAAAATTTAAAGTTATCTTCGTCTTGGTATATTTTTAAACCATAATCAAATAAATCATTTAAGACTTTTTTAGCCATTATTCTTCACTACTTTTTGGCAATTCAATTTCTTCTTTATTATTGCCAACTAAAACTTTAAACTTTCTATTTAAAATATCAACACTGATTACTTTGCCTTCACCATTTTTGGTATTGTATGAATCCCCAACTGAAGGCATACCTTTAGAACACTCAAGATAAGTTTCATTTTCATATTGTAAGCAACATAAAAGTCTTCCACAGACACCATTTATTTTTGATGGGTTAAGGGCTAAGTTTTGATCTTTAGCGTAATTCATTGAGATGGCATCGATATGATTTAAGAAGCGGGCACAACATAATTTTTGACCACAGACACCAACACCACTTATTTCTTTTGCTTTATCTCTAGCCCCGATTTGACGTAATTCGATTCTAGTATGATAAATACTAGCTAATTTTCTAGCAAGCTCACGAAAATCTACTCTTTCATCAGAAGTAAAATTAAATAGTAATTGCGATTTATCAAAAGTGAAATCAGCACTTATAACATTCATATTTAAAGAAAGATTTTTAACTAATTCGCGACATTTTACTAACGCTTCTTCTTTTTCTCTTAATAGATTATAATATGTTTCTTGATCTAAATCGCTAGCTTTTCTAACTATTTCTTTATATTCTCTTTCATTATCAGAATCTTTTGGTTCATCTTCCAAAATATTAGTAATTTGACCATATTGTAAACCTTTCTCAGTTTCAACTATAACATAATCATCTACTGCATATTCTTCACTGCCAGTAAAAAAATATTTCTTACCATTCTTCTTAAACATGACACTATAAAGTTTCATTATTTATCGCCTCAATTTCTAATACTAGTCTATCAAAAAGTAAATCAGTGTTTACATTGTAATTTATCTCATTTAGTATTTCAATTAAAAGATTTATTTTCTTTTTTAAATTCGCAAATGTTAATTTATTTAAATATTGATATTCTGAATTTATGTTTAAATTTAAACATTTATTATTTAAAAGATCTTTATAAATATCTAACATCATTTGTAATAAAATTTTTTGATCATTTTTTTCTAAATCAGATTTATATATTTTATTATACAAAATTAATTGGTTTTTTTCTATCTCTATTTTAGACAAATACTCTTTTAAAATATTATTTAATTCGTTATATTTTTCTAAATCAATATTATACTTTTCATTTATTTCATTATCAAAATCGACCTCTATATGTTGACATCTACTACTAATGGTTGGCATTATATTATCTTTTGTATTAGTTAAAAAGAAACCTATCACATTACCATCTGGTTCTTCTAAAAATTTTAACATTGTATTCGCAGATTCTTTATTCATATTTTCTGCATTAACAATAATATAGATTGATTCTTTAGTATAATTACTTTCTTTAGAAAACAAATTTTTTAATTCTAATATTTGATTTTTTTTAATTATGCCATTATCGGGATAGATAATTTTTAAACTAGGTAAATTATTAACATCAATTAAATGGCATAAAGAACATTTATTACAATTTTCTTGATATTCATTAACGCAAAAAATGTTCTTTATAACATTTAAAAGAACACTAAGACATTTAGTTGTATTATTAGTAGAAATTAGATAAGCATGAGCTAATTTTTTTTCATGATAATACGTTATTAATTTTTCTAATTCACTACAATTTATGATAACCTCCTAAGCGATTAGATAAAAGATAGCAAAAAGTGATATTAAACCGGGAGCTCCTAATAAAGTTATAATGCTAATAGTAAAGATGTTAATAGGTAGGTAAACCCCAACATTTTTTAACATTAAATCTATGCCATAGATGATACCAAAAGCAAAGACAATTCTTTTAAGAATCAATCCCAATTTTATTTTCATTTAATCACCTATTAAATTATATTAGGTAGAAGTTTTATTATTCGGAAATCTTTTTGCGATCTTCTAATGCTTTATCTAATGTTATAATATCAAGATAATCTATTTCCGCTCCCATTGGTAAACCATAGGAAAGCCTTGATATAGTAACATTCTTTTTTTCAAAAATTTTTTTAATATAAAGAGTAGTTGTTTCTCCTTCTATAGATGATTTTAAAGCTAAAATTATTTCAGGATTTTCTAAATTTTCTACTCTTTTTACTAATGAAGAAATATTTATATCTTCTGGGCCTATACTTTCCATTGGAGAAAGTAAGCCATTTAAAACATGATATACCCCTTTATAATTTCCAACTTTTTCAAATGAAAAGACACTTTTATAATCTTCAATAACACAAATTAGATTTTTATCTCTATTAGGATTATCACAGATATTACAAATTTCGTTTTCAGTAAGATGGCCACAAATTTTACAAGGTTTTAACTCCGTTTTAGCATCAACAATATCTTTACTAAAATTATTAATATCTTCATCATTTAATTCAATCGTAGCAAGAGCCATTCTTTCGGCTGATTTTTCCCCAACACCAGGTAATCTTTTATAAAAATCAATTAGATTTTGTAATAATTTAGGATATATCATTTTACATCAACCCATCTAAGGCACCAGCATATTGACCTAATTTTTCATTCATTGCTTTATTAATTTTTATAAATGCATCTTTTGTGGCAATTTGAATCATATCTTCTAGGATTTCTTTATCATCTTCTGATATAGGTCCTTCTTTGATGATTGTAACATCTTTTATTATTCTACCACCAGTAAAAACAACCTTAACCCATTCAGATTCACCAGTAAATTCCATCTTTTCTAGTTCTTCTTTTTTTTGAGTAATATCTCTTTGCATTTTTTGAGCTTGAGCCATTATTTGTTGCATATTCATATAAAAATCACCTCCTTAAATAATTTCTACTTTCGATAAATCAAAAACATCATTTATAATTTCTTGTTTATCTTCTTCTTTTTCTTCTATATACTCATATTTCTTTTTATTTTTTATATTTTCTATATATGTCGATTTTTCCTTATTCCATCTATCTTCAGTTAAAAAAATTATTTGATATTGATTGTTTAACTCACTTTTTAAACATTTTTCAATTTCTTTTAACATTCGATTTGCTACAGTGACATTATGCTCATTACAAGTAAAAATCAAATTTTTATCTGAGGCAGCGACAAGGGTTGCATCCACTAAAATACCTTTTATCTTTCCGGAAATCTTGACAGATGAAGGTAGTATTTCTGTTAGCTTAGTTTTAAGATGTTCTAAATAAGATTTTTGAGCGTTACAAAAGCAATTATTTATTCTTAACTTTATAAGATTTTCTAAATCATCATTATTATTTACAGATTTATCTTCATAGTCTATTTTTTCTACTTTTTCATCTATTTCTGTTTCTTCTTTATTTTCTTTAGTTATAGAAGGATTGGAAAAATAATTTAATAAAATCATTTCTAATATGGTATAAGAATCAACATTAATATTAATTTTATTTAAGCTATCAATTAAATCTAAAATTAATTTCTTATAATCTTCAAATGACAATCTACTTTTTTGATTAGATATTTTTATGTTTTTAGCTCTAGAACTGGCATTATCAACTAATTTTTTAATTAATGTTTTATAATCAATGGCCCGATTTCTTAATTCATCAATTAATTTTAAACATTCATTAATATTATTTTCTTCTAGATAATTAAATAAATCATCAATAGTTTTTTTTGATATTGTTTTAAATTGTTGTTCAATAAAATCTAGGGTTATCTTATCCTTGCCTTTCGATAACTGATCTAGCAAACTTAAAGCATCGCGCATTCCACCTTCCGCTAAATAGGCAATTTCCTTTAGAGCTTCTTCATCTATGATTAGTTCTTCCATTGCGCATATTACGGACATACGCTTAATCATATCATTAATTTTAATTTTTTGAAAATCGAATCTTTGACAACGCGATAGAATAGTTATCGGAACACTTTCTATATTCGTTGTTGCAAGAATGAAGATGGAATGCGCGGGCGGCTCTTCCAATGTTAGGAGCAAAGCATTAAATGCACTAGTAGTAAGCATATGAACTTCATCAATAATATAAACCTTATATTTTCCATTTGTGGGAGCAAGTTTTACATTATCAATAAGTTGTCTAATCTCATCAACTCCATTATTGGATGCTGCATCTATTTCTATTATATCAGGGTTATCATGAAAATGCACGCAAAAATCGCATTTTCCACACGGAGATGCGTCAACTGGGTTTACACAATTAATAGCTTTAGCAAATACCCTAGCTGTTGTTGTCTTACCTGTACCACGAGGCCCCGAAAAGATATAAGCATGAGCAAAATTATGATTTTTTACAGAATTTTTTAAAGTAGTTATAATATATTCTTGACCTATAATATCTTCAAAATTTTCGGGACGATATTTTCGATATAAAACTTTATAATTCATGGTGAAAAATTCCTTTCCCTATAATTATAACACAATTCTTCATTTAATTAATTTAAAGAACGCATTTTTTTGAAAAAATTTTGAAGAATATTTTGATAAGCTGATTTTAAATCATTACAATCATTTATTTGCACAAATATATGTTTGTTTCGTTCAGAATTTAACAAATAATAAACTTTTTTTATTCGAGACTCATTTATAATTTTTTCACACATTTCACAAGGCTCTAAAGTAACATACATTTCACAATCATCTAGTCGCCAATCTTTTAACTTTTTTTCAGCCTTTAAAATCACATTTATTTCAGCATGTCCTAAAATCGTATGCTTCTTTTGACGATTATTATGAGATTTGGCTATTATTTTATTATTTTTAACAATTACTGCACCGACTGGTATTTCATTTTTTTTATATGCTTTTAAAGCTTCTTTATAGGCAACTTGAATATATTTTTCCACATTAACACCTCAATAAAAAAGCACACACAAATAGGGATCGATGTGGCTGCTGTCTTCCAACTCTGACCAAGTTACGATATATTTGTTGTGCATCATTATATTAACATAGTAATTTTTAATTATCAACATTTATTTTTTAATATTATGTAAACCAATTATTTCCCGGGAAATAATTTACTTGCGAAATATAAAGATTTCGCACTATGTTTCACGTGAAACATAGTGATTTTTTTAAAACATATTATTTATATTTTTAATTTTGTTTAACAATGTTTCACGTGAAACATTGTTGATAATTTTAAAATTTAATTTTTAAATTTTTTTCATTAAGCAATGTTATTATTAATCATTAATGTTTGAATAATTTTAAACTTTGCGATGTGCCAAAATTTAATATTGATGTTTCACGTGAAACATCAATTTTTTGTTAATAACTTTTTTATTATTTATTTTTTTTAATTATTTAAAAATACTTATAAATTTATATAAAAGATAATTTATAAGTACTACTTTTATAATTACACATAATAATAACTTAATTTGTATGATGTAATTACAATGTTTCACGTGAAACATTGTTGAAAACTTTTTAATCATGATTAAATTCTATTAAGTAATAATATAAATTATATAAAAATTATATATTAAGAGAATGAATTTAGGAATTTATTAAAAATAATTAAATTTAAATGAAATCAAAAAGCTTATATTAATAAAATTAAAGAATTATGGCTCTATCTAATGTTTCACGTGAAACATTAGAAATTTTTATAATTAATATTATGTAAACCAATTATTTCCCGGGAAATAATTGGTTTACATAATAAAAGAAAAAGATGAACTATTTTATTCATCTTCTTCTGATGTTTCTTGGTTTTCAACTTTATTAACAACGCTTACGGTAGCCACAGTTTGATTATCTCTTAATGTAATTAACCTTAAACCTTGAGTGACTCTTCCTAGTAAAGATATTTGATCAACAGGAAGTTTTATAGTAATACCAGCGTTCGTCATAATTATAACATCTTTTTCAACATCTACTATTTTAGCTGCAACCAAATTGCCATTCTTTTCGGTAATATTTAGAGCTAAGACACCTTTACTCCCACGTTTTGTTTGTCTAAATTCACAAACATTTGTTCTTTTTCCATATCCCTTTTCAGTTACTAAAAGAATAGTAGAATCTTCACTAACAACTTCAAAGCAAATACATTTACCTCCATCAAGGTTAATTCCTTTAACACCAGAAGCTGTTCTACCCATTGGTCTTATTTCATTTTCATTAAATTTAACCATTTTTCCTTTATCGCTACCTAAAAGAACAATATTGTTACCATTTGTTTTTCTAACATCTAATAATTCATCATTATCTGCTAAATTAATACATATTTTTCCGGTTGCGCGAATACTTTCAAATTCACTAATTCTTGTTTTCTTAACAATACCTTTTTTAGTAGAAAATATTAAATATTCATTTTCTTCATCTTTAGATATTTTCAAGATAGAATTAATTATTTCATCTTTTTCAATTTGAAGTAAATTAACAATTGGTAGCCCTTTAGATTGTCTACTAAATTCAGGAACTTCATAACCTTTTAAACGATATACTTTCCCTTTATTACTAAAGAACATTATATAATCATGAGTTGATAGATTTAATAAATGTTCAACATAATCTTCATCATTAGTAGTTAGACCTTTTATACCGATTCCACCACGATTTTGAACTTTGAAAGTATCAGTTGTCGTTCTTTTAATATAACCTTTATTAGTTAGAACTATCATAGAATCTTCTTCAGGAATTAATGATTCATCTTCGATATATTCGATTGCGGTCATATCAATTTTTGTCCGACGTTCATCACTATATTTTTCTTTAATTTCTAGTAATTCAGCTTTAATAATAGCTAATATTTTTTCACGAGATGCTAAAATAGCTTTTAATTCTTCAATTCTTATTAATAAATCGTGTAATTCTTCTTCTATTTTAGCTCTTTCTAGACCAGTTAAACGACGTAATTTTAACTCTAAGATGGCGTCAGCTTGGATTTCTGTTAAACCATATTTACTCATTAAAGTTTCTTTAGCAATTACATCCGTTTCAGATTCTCTAATGATTTTAATAAAATCATCAAGATTATCTAAAGCTATTTTATAACCTTCTAAAATATGAACTCTTTTTTCAGCTTTATCTAAATCAAATTGAGTCCTTCTAATAATAACTTCCTCTTGAAAATTAATATACTTACTAATAATATCTTTTAATCCTAAAGTACGAGGAACTTTATTATCAATCATTAATAAAATTATGCCATATGTAGTTTGAAACTGAGTGTGTTTATATAAATTATTTAAAACTACTTGAGGATTAGCATCCTTCTTTAAAGTAATAGTTATTTTGACCCCATTTTTTAAATCAGTATGATAATCAGCAATTCCTTCAATGATCTTATTATGTACAAGTTCAGCAACTTTTTTCTTTAAATCATCAACATAAACGCCATAAGGTACTTCATCGATAATAATATAATGCTTACCATCTTTTTCTTCAATAGTAGCTTTACTTCGAATAGTAATAGTCCCTCTTCCAGTTTCATAAGCCTTTTTAATACCACTATTACCTAAGATAATACCACCAGTTGGAAAGTCTGGTCCTTTTATATATTGCATTAAACCTAATGTATCAATATCAGGATTATCAATATAAGCAACACATCCATCAATGACTTCTCCTAAATTATGAGGGGGAATATTTGTAGCCATTCCAACCGCAATTCCCATTGTGCCATTTACCAAAATATTAGGAAATCTTGAAGGTAGCACTTCAGGTTCTTTTTCTGATTCATCGAAGTTTGGAACAAAATTTACAGTATCTTTATTAATATCTCTTAAAAGTTCTAAGGATAATTTATCAAGTCTTGCTTCTGTGTAACGATAAGCAGCAGGTCCAGCGCCAGCAATATTACCAAAGTTACCATGGCCATCAACTAATGGATTTCGATAACTAAAATCTTGAGCCATTCTAACCATAGCTTCATAAATACTTGAGTCACCATGTGGATGGTATTTACCCATAACATCACCCACTATTTTAGCGGACTTTTTATGAGGTTTATCGGGAGTATATCCTGATTCATACATTGACCATAAAATTCTTCGATGAACCGGTTTTAAACCATCTCTTAAATCAGGAACTGCTCTTGAAACAATAACACTTACTGAATAATCAATAAATGAATCTTTTATTTCTTTTACTATATTATTTTCTTCTAATTTATCTTTATCGTGATTCATAATAAAACCTCCTAAATATCTAAGTTCTTAACGTATTCAGCATTTTCTTCAATAAATTTTCTTCTAGGTTCAACTTCTTCACCCATAAGCATTGAAAATGCTTCATCAGCAGCAATGGCATCATCAACTGTGATTCTTCTTAAAACTCTAGTATGAATGTCCATTGTTGTTTCATTAAGTTCTTCAGCATCCATTTCACCAAGACCTTTCATCCGCGCAATTTCATATTTTGTATTAGGATTTAGTGAAGCTAGATAATTATCTCTTTCTTCTTCATTTAAAACATATTTTCTAACCTTACCATGCGTTATTCTAAAAAGAGGTGGTTGAGCGGCATAAACATGGCCTGTTTCAACAATTGGACGGAAGAAACGATAGAAAAGAGTTAAAAGCAATACTCTAATATGCGATCCATCGACATCGGCATCGGTCATGATAATTATTTTATCGTAACGAAGTTTATTTAAATCAAAATTATCACCAATTCCGGTACCAAAGGCCGTTATAATAGTTCTTATTTCTTCATTAGATAAGGCTTTATCAAGTCTTGCTTTTTCAACATTTAAAATTTTACCACGAAGAGGTAAGATAGCTTGGGTCATAGAATCACGGCCTTTAACAGCAGATCCACCAGCACTATCTCCTTCGACAATAAATATTTCACAAATAGATGGATCTTTTTCTTTACAATCTTCTAATTTACCGCCAAAATTACTAACAATATCTAAATCGCCTTTTCTTCTTTGTAATTCTCTGGCATTTTTAGCAGCTACTCTAGCTCGGGCAGCGGTCATACATTTATCAACAATTATTCTAGCTTCGGTTGGATTTTCCATTAAAAATCTTTCAAAACCAACAGAGAAAACATTATCAGCAAGTTTTCTTACTTCAGAATTACCAAGTCTTCCTTTAGTTTGGCCTTCAAATTGAGGATTGGGATGTTTACAAGATATAATCATTGTTAAACCTTCTTTAACATCATCACCAGTTAAAGACTCATCTTTTTCCTTTAAAATTCCGGCTTTTTTAGCATAATTATTAATAACTCTTGTTAAGGCTCTTCTAACTCCTTCTTCGTGAGTTCCACCATCATGAGTATTAATATTGTTAACAAATGAATAAATACTATCAGAATAACCAGAGTTATATTGCATAGCTACTTCAAAGAAAACGCCATCTTCTTCACCTTCTAAATGAATAATTTCATCATGAATAGGAGTTTTAGAAGTATTTAAATATTTAACATATTCAGAGATACCACCTTCGTACATAAATTTTTCACCAGTTGTATCTTTTTCATCACGATCATCTCTAATAGTTAAAGCAAGTCCTTTATTTAAGAAAGCTAATTCTCTAATTCTAACCTTTAATGTTTCATAATCGAATATATCAGTATCAAAAATATCAGGATCTGGTTTAAATGAAACAACAGTACCTGTTCTTTCTTTTTCGCATTCGCCAATCTCTGTTAATTTTTGAACTGTTTTACCCCCATTTTCAAATTTTGTTTCATAGATTTTACCATCTTTATAAATAGTAACTGTGACCCATTTAGATAAAGCATTAACTACAGATGCTCCAACACCATGTAATCCACCACTAACTTTGTAG
>CANQZQ010000017.1 GCA_947628375.1 uncultured Bacilli bacterium | reverse complement strand
TATGCTTATCTTTCTTGCTTCGACATATGTTCGCTTATTTTAATCTATATTTTTGTTGTATGACTTTCCTATTATATTAAAAAAACTAAACCATCATAGTTTAGTCTACATGTCCAAATTTATTAAAAGGGAATATAATAAAATTAACTGTTCCTTCAATTTCTTCTTTTTTAATAATACCTAAAACTCTACTATCAAGAGAAACAGTTCTATTGTCACCCATTAAAAAATATTCATCTTCACCTAAAGTATAACTAGGAAAACTTCCTGTTATACCCGTTGCATAAGGATCTTCTAAAACTTCATCATTAATATATAATTTTTCATTATCATATCTAATTGTTTCTCCAGGAAGCCCTATAACTCTTTTAATTAAGTTATCTCCTTCTACGCTTTTATTAACTACTACTATATCAAATCTTTTATAATTAGTATCATATTTTTTTAACATCATAATTTCATTACCTAAAAGTGTAGGATTCATACTGCTTCCTTGCACAATTATGGGAGTAACTACAAAAGTTCTTATTAGCATCACAACTACAATAATTACTAAATAAGGAATTAATTCTTTAATTATTTTCATTTTTATTCTCCTTTAATAAAAAGAAATTAAGGCTAATACCTTAATTTCTTTCTTTAACCTTATAGCCTTTACGCATCTTTTTAATAAAGTAAAGTTTACTTCTTCTAACAGTTCCTTTTTTCAAGACTACTATTTTATCAATAGTTGGGGCATTTACTGGAAATATTCTTGTTACGCCAACACCACTTGATGTTTTACGAACAGAAAATGTTTCTGAAACACTTCCACCTTTTTTAGCTATTACTAAGCCTTCAAAAGCTTGGATTCTTTCTTTTTTACCTTCTTTTACCCATACATCAACACGAACCGTGTCTCCAACTTGAAATTCAGGAATGTCTTTACGTATTTGACGAGCATTTATTTTATCAACTAAATTAGCCATCAGATACACTCCTTTCTAATAAATAATTTTACCTGTAATCATTAATATATATTTTCTTTAAGCGGATTACATACCTTTGGGCACTAAACATTATAGCACAACTTACCGTGGGTTTCAACTAATTTTTAAGATTAGTATTATAATCAACTCAATACTATTAAATATTTAAATCCTTAACTATCTTTTTCCATAAATCAATAGATTCTTGATATTTAAACATTGATTCAACTTTATCTATAAAAACCCACTTATAATCTTTTATTTCACTAGTTTGAATAACTATTTTTTCATCATTTACTTTTAATTTAGCTAAAAAGAAAACAACATCTTTTATAACATTAGATTTAGGACTATAAGTTGTTATATATCTTTTACTTTTATCAATAATAATATCTAAATTAGTTTCTTCTTTTACTTCTCTAGCCACTGTTTCTATTTCTGTTTCGTTATTTTCAACATGACCTTTAGGAAATGACCAATGTCCTTCTACTTCTTGAAGAAGCAAAACTTTTCCCTCTTTTATTATAATTGCGCCACAAGATTTTTCATACTTCATAGTTTACCTTAATCACTAAATATTTGAACCCAATAAATATTGCCATTAAAATTTATTAAGCCAATTCCTATTTTATTATAATTACTATTAATCATATTTTCATAATGTCCTTTACTATTTCTCCACCCAATAGTTACTTTTTCACTATTTTGATAACCATAAGCAATATTTTCTCCCATGGCATTATATTTAATTTTTAAATCACTTGCTAATTTAGTAACATTACTACCATCAGGTCTAGTATGGCTAAAATCATTATAATAAGCAAGTTCTAAAGCTCTTATATTGGCTATTAAACTTAAATTATCATCAAGTACTAAAGAAGTTCTTCCTACTTCTTCCCGATATTTATTGGTATACAATAAAACCTCATTACAAATCTCTCTATTTTTATAAGCCATATCTAGAGCTTCTTTTTTTAAATCAGTTAATGAAGCATTATAATTACTATTATCTACTAATCTTTTAACGCTTTTTTTAGTTTTAACCCCATTTTTTATTTCATAAGTTATTTCATCATAAACAACCGTTCCATATTTTTCAGAAACAATTTTAATTTCTTTTAAATCATTACTTTCTACTTTATTAGTATTTTCTTCTTCTTTATTTTCATTTTCTTTTTGAATGCTATCTTCTTTTTGTTTATTAACTTTATAAGCTACTTTATCATTTTCTTCGCTTTCTTCATCTTTTTTAGCATTTTCACTAAAATCTCCCACTGATGAATTAATTGTAAAATTTTCTTCTATAACATTACTAGATGGCTTTATATTTTTGACCTTTTTTACATCATTAAAAACATTTTTACCAATAAAAATGCATATTACTAAAGTCCATAATCCCAAACTTAAAACAACCAACTTATTTCTTTTCATAAAAAATCCCCTACTTTTAACTATATCCAATTTAATTATATAGTTTTTTAGGGAAATACGCAACTACTTTTTTATCTACCACGATTATTTGTTATAATTGGTACTTTTTGTTCTAAAAATAAAAGCAAATTTAAATATTTATCTAAAAGTTCTTTACTTATTAAATTAAAGTATTTACTTAATAATATTTTTCTTAAATCATCTATCTTTATTAAGGCTAGTTCGGTATCTGACTCCGTTGTATCTTCACTATTTAAACTCATTATCATATAAAGTAAAGCTCGATACTTTTTATTAAAATTATCATCAATTATTTTTTCAATTAAAGATTGATCGTAAATAGTAATCTTTATATTATTATTTTTTTTATTTAATATAAGGCCATTTTGATCATGATCTTCAATGATTTCAAAATCACATTTAACTTGTTCTAATTTAATCATTTATCATTCTCCAAAAGATCAGGTCTTCTTTTTTTAGTATTTTTTATTTGTTCCTTTAAACGATATTCTTTTATTTTTTCATGGTCACCACTTAATAAAACTTCTGGCACTTTCATTCCTCTAAAATCAGCTGGTTTAGTATAAGTAGGATAATCAAGTAAATTATTAGAATAAGAATCTTGTTCATAAGATTCACTATTAATTACCCCATCTAAAAGTCTTACTGTTGCATCAGTAATCGCCATCGCTGGAATCTCTCCACCAGTTAAGATGTAATCACCAATACTAATTTCTAAATCTACAAAGTTTCTAATTCGCTCATCATACCCTTCATAATGACCACAGACAATAATTAAATGTTTATATTGCTTTAAATCTTTAGCAATACTTTCTTTAAAAGGCTTTCCTTGAGGACAAGTAAGAATAACTAAACTATCATCACTTTTTAAATCTTCAATTGCCCTTACTACGGGCTCACACATTAAAACCATACCTCTTCCTCCGCCATATGGTGTGTCATCAACTTGTTTATGTTTTTCTAAAGAATAATTACGAAAATCAATTATATTAATTTCCACAATTCCTTTTTCTCTTGCTCTTTTTATAATTGATTCTGTTAAAAAGCCATCAAACATTTTGGGAAAAAGCGTTAAAATATCTATTTTCATAAAACTAAATTACTACCCCCTTTAGTTATTATTTTTCTATCATTTAAACTAACTTTAATAATATATGGTGATATTAAAGGAATATAAAATATTTTATCTCCTTTAATCTTTAATAATGTATTATTAATACTTTTTTCATAATCTAAAACTACCCCAATTAATTTATCATCATCATAAACTTCTAAACCAATTAAATCATTTAACAAATATTCATCATCATTAAGTTTTAAATCATCTCTTTTAATATATACATTAAATCCTTTATATTTTAATATTTCATTTATATTATTATAATTTTTAAAAGTAATTAAATCATAATTTTTATGAACCCTATAAGAATTTATTTCTTCTTCATATTTATCTTCGCTTATATATAATTTAAACCCTTTTCTAAAAATTCTTTCTTTAAATTCAAAATCTGAAAGTATTTTAACTTCGCCTTTAATTCCAAAAGTATTTACAATTTTACCTACTAAAATATCATTATTCATGATTAACCTCATACATTAAAATACTTGCTGATACTCCAGCATTTAAACTTTCACATAGATTATTCATTTTTATATAAGCAAACTTATGGCAACATTTTTTTACATCATTACTTAGTCCATTTCCTTCATTACCAATTACTATAGCACACTTTTTAAAGGAAATTTTTTTAATATCTTCCCCATTATGAACATCAGTTCCAATAATTATATAATCTTTATCTAAATTATTTAAAAATTCAATTATTTGACATCTTTTAATATTAATATGAAAAAGCATGCCTTCACTAGCCCTTATTACTTTAGCATTATATAAATCTACACAATTTTCACCCAAAATAATTGAATCAAAATTAAATGCTACGGCACTTCTTATAATAGTTCCTAAATTACCGGGATCTTGAATATTATCAAGGACTATGATATTGCCTTTTACATCTTTTTCTTCTAAAACTTTTGATACCCCAATTATTTTAGCTCCACTTTTTTGCTCTGAAATTTTTTTCATTATTTTATCATTAACATAATAAGTTGGAATATCAAACTTTAAGTTTTCATCAATAGTAATTATTTCTTTTAAAGTATGTTGTTTTAAAGCTTCATTAATTAAATGTTCATCTTCAATTAAAAACATCTTATATAAATCGCGATACTTTTTTTGTTTTAATTTTTCCCAAATTTTAACTTTTTCATTATTTGTACTGGTTAGATTCATTTTTATCCCGTGCCTTATATCAATTTATATTTTACTAAAAGTAAATTATTTTAGCAACTCATCTTTTGCATTCTTTTTATATTCTAAGCATTTTTCTTCCAGTAATTTAAAATCACAGCATCGCTTTTTAATTTCTAATGGCAAGCTATTGTTTAAATATTTATTATATAAGTTTAAAGATTTATTTTTTATATAACGATATCTAGCATTTAACCATACTAACTGCTTATTTAATAAAACATAATATTGCCTTTCTTTTAAATCATTTATATCTTTATTGAGTTCAAAAAATTTATAATTTAACTTTGTAACAGGTATCATATTATTAATATTTAAAGCTCCTAAATTACCATTATCTAGTTTAATGAAATCAATTGTGTTATGCATCTTTTGATGTTTTAATTTTGGGCTCGATAATGGGGCAAAATATTCTATGTCTTTTAATGTAAATAATACTCCTACAAAAGGCCTTAAAGCCTTTTCCTTTTTATTATAAGCAACTTTTTCATCAAATTTTCTCAAATAGTCGCAATATTTTGAATCGATAACTACTAATTTAAATTTATCCATTTTTATTCCCCCTTAACTTCATAATTATTATACAATTTTTTTAAATAAAAGAAAAGATTAGAGTTTAGTCTCTAATCAACTTTTTTCGTTTCCCATTTAATGGCTGGAATCACCACTTTTTTCGTTTCCCATTTAATGGCTGGAATCACCGCTTTTTTCGTTTCCCACTTAACGGCTGGAATCACCGCTTTTTTAACATAATTTCTTATGTACTAATAATATACTATTTTTATAATTTTATGTCAAGGCTAGAATCAAGTCTTAAAGATAATCTATAGTCAATTAATTAAGTACTTCTTCCTTCCGTTAAAACCTCTTCAACTTTAGGAATGACAAAACCAGATTGAATAGTATAATATTTTTTTAATCCTGGATAGTCTTCTAATAACTTAGGCCTATTTTTAAGAACTTCTTCAAATTCTTTATCCATATCGATTAAAATACCATTAATTGTTCGCTCATTTTTCATAAAGCCTTCTTTAATGCTTTCTAATTTTTTATTCATAATATCCATATTGCAAGTAAACCCTAAAGAATTAATAACAGTCAAGGAACTACTAAGAGCACAGTATCTAGCATCATTTTCAGAAGATATTTTATCGTAATTTTCATTATAATAACCAGGAATAAATCTTCCTAATATATCATCTTTTATTTCTAAAAATTCAAAAGGCGTAGGATTTAAAGATTTAAATACTACGGAATATTGATAAGTATGTCTTAATTCATGATAAATAACGTTAAATAAAGCGTCACTTCCTTCATAATATAAAGACTTTATTTCATAATCATAAATATTAATTACATTTCTATTTGCAGTTCCATTAACTTTATTTTTTTCATCGGCATCTTTACTCTCTAGTATTTTACAAATGGGATTTTCATAATAATATTTTATTTGCTCTTCCATAAAAATTCTAATTAATTCTTTAAATGCTTCATAACTTATAGTTAACTTCCTATTTTTATCAAAAGATTTTAAAATTGCTTGCCTACAATAAACATTAATTAATAAATTTATTTTTTCATCATCCCGCAATTTACTATTGGCATATCTTCTAATTATGGCTTCACATAAATTTGCTTCTTCAAAAGATATTTCTTCTTTTTTCCAAAGTCTTTCCATTATAGAATAAAATTGTTTATTAATTACCTCTTCATAATTAAATCTTTTTAAAAAATCATCAACAAAATCTAATTCCACATCTCCAATTGAATATAATAAATTACCTAAAAAATTTATATTAACATTAGTATAAGGCAAATTGCTTATTCTAATTTTTAGACTATCTAATTTTCTTTTTAATCTCTCAATTAAAACTGTTAAATCTTCATTAACTGTGCGACAATATTTACAAGCATCATCTTGATATGTACCTCCACAGCAAGGACATTTACCTATATCATTTATTTGATTAACTAAAGGTAATATTTCTTTATAAGCATCATTAAAAACATCATTTAAATATTTTTCATACTCATTCATATAATTACCTCCATCTAATTCTTATTAAATAAACTTAAAGTCAAAAATTAGTATTTTAGTTTTTTTCTTCTTTCTTTATAATCAGGTATAACCATTCCCACTATGTGCCAAAAATCTTTACTATGATTGCCTTCATAAAAATGAGCCATTTCATGAACAATAACATAATCAATCAAAGGAATATCTTTTTTTAATAGTTCACTATTTAAAGTAATTATTTTATCTTTAGTATTACAAACACCCCATCTAGTTCGCATTTTTCTTATTTTTAATTTAAACTCAGGTAAATTATTAAAACATTTTTTACATACTTCAATTTCTTCTTTAAATACTCTATCACACTCACTTTGATAAAACTTTTCTAAAGAATCCTCATCATGACATGTTATAACTTCATCTTCTATTACAACATCTTTAAATCGATTATCAAAAATAACTTTATATTTTTTTCCTAAATAACGAAATAAACCATCACGATTAGTTCTTTCTTTAGCATCTTCATACATTCTTAAAATAGCACTAGAATTTTTTGTAATTAGATTTTTAACTTCTAAATCAGTTATAAATTTTGGTGCCGTAACAATTAATTTACAATTTTCATCAAAACGAAAATAAAGATTTTTATTATCTTTTTTAACTATTTCATACTCAATTATATAATCATTTAATTTAAACTTCATGATCATCACTAATTTAATTCTAGCATAAAATGATGATTAATGCTATATTGGAAGTAACTTTTTAAGTCAAAAGAAAAGCACTGATTTTTTTTACTTCAGTGCTTTATTAATTATTTACCAAATACTAATACTTTTTCGTTTTCTAAAACGTTTTTGATTTCTACATATTTTTCTTCAGAAAGTTCTTTTTCTAATGAATTAAGTAAAGCATCTTTAATATAATCTACAATATCACCAAATTCGTTACTATTTTTATAGCTATCTATTAAATTATTTAATGTTTGATAATCTTCTATGTTAATATTATAACTCCAAAGTCCTCTGTCTATCATTTGATTATCAGCAAAAATAAATTTTTGAATGTTTATATGAGGCGTATCAGAATCAACTAAAACAATAGATAATGTTGAATCTTCAGTATCTTTTCCTATTTCTTTATAGTCATTTTTACCATCAGTATGGTTAGTGGCAGACAAATAATAAATGTTATTTTCAAAATTCCAAGTTTTATCACCACTAATATAATTAGTATTTAAATTTTCATAAAGACTAACTGTAATAGATTCAAAATAATCTTCATAATATAAGGTAACAACAAAACATCTCGTAGTATCAGAGAAATGAATTCGTCCTTTTAAAGAACCATCACTATAAAAATAAATTTGATGCGTATCTGCAAAATTATCATCTTTTATATTAGGTTGTTTATTTAAATAATCATTCAATTTTTTAAGAACTTTTTGAATATCAGAATTAGCCAAAATGCTTTCATCTATACCCAATTTTGTAGCTAATTCATTATCTAAATTATTATCTTCTTTATTATTACTTGGAGTATTATTCTTTATAACATCAATATATTTTTGACATTCTTTTTCTTTACCATATTTTTGAATTACATCTAAAACTGTATTTCCAACATAAGCAAGAGCATTTTCGCGATGGCCATTTTCTTTATATGAAGTTATTAAATTATCTAAATTTTCAAAATCTTCTTTATTTATATTAAAGGAAACATATTCCCCAGCTGGAGCATAAATTACACTTTTACTATTTAAATCTAAAGTATAAGTATTATCTTCGTTTCTAGAAATATAAATAACTAATTTATCTTTATCAGCATTATCATTAAGTAAGTTAAAATCAAGATATGTAGAATATGGATTTTCAACTGTAGATTTATAGTTATCAGTTCTTCCACCTATACAAAATACATCTCCTTCATATGGCCATGATAACTCGTCATTAAAAGAATACATCTTTTTATTTTCTTCATCTATCACAAAAGAACAATAATAATCACATTCATTCTTTTGATAACGGAATCTAACTAATCTTGATGTTTCAAAAGAAGTGTAAACTTCCCCAATAATTTCGCCATCACATATAAAATTTAAGAATTTGGCTCCATCTTTATTTTCAATTTGGCAAGAGACATTATTGTATCCACTTAAATAAGTATTAAATTCATCAACATATTTTTTTACTTCATCAATTTGCAATATATCTTCGTTTAAACCAATCGTGTTAGCAAGTTCTTGATTAAAAATAATACCATCTTTTTGATTTAACTTGTCTTGTAAAGCCTTGTTTTCCCCTTCTAATTGTTCAATTTTGGCTAAGGCTTCATTATATTTATCTTCATAAATACTACCCTTATTTAGCTCATCTTGTAAACTTTCTTTTTCACTCTCTAATTTTTCAATAGTTGCTACAGCTTCATTATATTCTTCTTTATAAGATTTTGAAGAACAACCTGCTACTATACCAACTTGTAACGCTGCTAAAAGACAAGCTACGCCTTTTTTAAAATTAATTTTCGTTTTGTCTATCATTTAAAAATCCCCCTTTTCGAAAATTACTCTCTATTATACATATAAATTTAAATTTGTCAAATTTTTTATCTAACAAATTCATTTAGCCAAAAGTAATCTTTATTTTTAAAATCACAAACAAATAAATTATCACTCATTAAATAATTAACTAAAAATGTTGGATTAATCGCATCAGTCTTTATATATAAATGGGATTTATATACTTTTAAATAACTTAATTCAGGTTTATATTTATTATCTATTTTATGAATATTATTATTAAAACTATAAAAACGATTATCTTTAAATAGATTATTAATTCTTTTATTCATATAAGAAACATCAAAAGTATCAAATAAATCATTAAAAATATTAAAAGAAAGTTCTACATTACTATTATCTAAATAATATAAATTATCAATTGTCTTATATAAATTATAAGGAATTTCTTTAGTTAAAATTGTTATTTCTTTTTTAATTTTAAAAACATAAAAACTTCGCATCTAATCACCCTATTTTTATTATATAAGATGCGAATTAAAAAATTTGTCGGTTTTTGCTATTTTATTTATTTTTTTAATATTTCCATCATTTTTGCTTTAATAGCATCAATATTTAAATTATAATATTTTAATTTTTCTTCTTTAGTTCCCCCTAAGAAAAAATTATTAATTTGAAATGCACACTCTTTAGTTGTTGCGTATTCACCTAAATATTCAAAACTTGCATATTCTATGGTAAAAGTTAAAACATCTTTTGGTAAAAGCATTTGTTTATACCTTTCACTTTGTAATTCAAAAAGATGTTTAGAAGGCATTGATACAACTCTCAAATTAATATCATAATCTTCTAGTTCCTTGCTTATTTTTAATGCTAGGGGTACTTCACTACCTGATGCAATGATAATTGCATCAATGACTCTTTGTTCTTCTTTTTTAACTCGGTAAGACCCCGCAACAACATATTTAGAGTTAGTAAAATTAAATTTTGGTAAAATATCATCATTTAAGATAATAATACAACTTTTAGAAAGTTTACATAATGAATCATAAACACCAATTAATTCATTTATATCACAAGGTCTATATAAAATAATATTTGGTATTTTAGCTAAACTATCTATTTCATCAAAAGCATGATATTCATTTGCTTCATAAGGATTTGTAAAAGAATCATTAGTAAAAATATAGTTAACATCTAAATTATTTAAAGAACTAAGTTTAACAAAACTATTTAAAATAGGAGCATTTATTAAAGGAGTACTAATAAATACTTTAAAACCTAAAGAAGATAGTCCCAAAGCAATTCCTCCCATTGCTAAAGTTCTATTTCCAAATAAAATATTTCTTCCAGTTGGATTTTCATTACTCATAATATTTGTCTTATTAATTAAAGCTAAAGTATTTACAAAATTATCATCACTACCACATAACACAAAAGGGCTTTTATTAGCTAAAATATTTAAAACTTTATTATTTCCTTTAGTTAATTTTTCTTCATAATTATCATTTATCTTAATATTTTCGACATTTAAATCTATTTTTATTTTACCTGCCTCTAAAAAATTAACTATTTCTTTTATTTTTAAATCTTGCGTTAAAAGATCTTTTTCTTTATGATAATTAATTAAATATTTGCTAAGTCTTTTACTAGTATCTTTTCTTAATTCTATTAGTAGTTCATTATCTACTGTAAAAGGATTTAGAATCTCATAATCACTTCTTAATTTATCCATTTCCTCTTTTTTTAAAGGAAGATTATAAAACTTATTATTATTTTCTATAGATGAAGATTTACCATAAAGACTATTCACAATAATTACTGATGGCTTTTTACTATTTTTAGCATCATCTAAAGCTCCATTAATAGAATTAAAATTATTAACTACTGAAACATTAAAATTAAGAGCAATGAAACGATCAGTTAAATCTTCCTTAAAAGTTTCTTTATTACTACTATCTTTAGCTATTTCATTTTTAATAACAATAAAAATCAAATCATTTAAATTATGAGTACTTGCAAAACTCATTGCTTCATAAGAAAGACCACTCATTATTTCATCCATTGTAAAAATACAATAAGTTTTAAAAGAAACTAATTTAGCTTTAGCATTTTCAATTTTAATTAAATTTTTTAAATATTTACTACCTAAAGAAATGCCTACAGAAGAAGATATAACATCACCAGTTCTAAAAGATGGAACATCACAAATATTATTTTTTAATGCACAACCTGAAATTAAAGATTTATAGCTTTTATAATCTTTTAAATCATCCATATTTTGATCTTTATAAAAAAGATAATGGCAAGAATACAATAAAGGTAATAAACGATTTGAAACAACTATTCTATCTCTATTAATAAAATTTTCATCATTAGGGTCAAATATTAAATGATTCTTAAATAAATTATAGAATAAATTAGCTGATGAAAAAACAATTCCAGCATCCCCACTTCCGGCTTTATAAATCATATCTAAACTTAACATTTTAATATTATTAATTATTTTTTCATCAATTTTACTCATAACTACCTCACTTACAATTTCTAATTAAATTATTAATTTTAATAACTGATTCATTATTATCCAAATTATTTAACCGTTCATGCATTTTTTTAATTATAGCAGGATTCTTTTGCATATTTTTAATTACTTTTTTAAATCCCCATACGCTTCTTACTTTAACACCATATTTTTTCCTTACCAAAAATCTAGCATTATATTTTTCTTGCCCACCAATTCCAGGAATTAATAACATTGGAACTTTCATTTCCATACATTCGGTAACTGTTGCTCCACCCGGTTTACTTATTACTAAATCACTTATTTTCATTAAATTTAAGACATCATTAGAGTACCCTAAAACTTGCATATTTTCTAAATGATTTTCTTTAACATAAGCATCACATTTTTTCTTTAATTGGGCATTTTTGCCACAGATAAAAATAACAATAGCATCTAAATTTATCTTAGTAATTGCTTTAAAATAATTAAAATAATACATACTTCCCGAAGAAGACCCTCCAAAAAATAAATATACTTTTTGATGATTCTTTAATTTATATCTTTTATAAATGTCTTCTTCATTATCTAAATTACTTATTTTGGTTATATTTAAAGGAAGACCAAAAGGATATATTTTCTTGCTTTGAATTCCTTTTTTAATAAGTTCTTCTTTAACTATTTTATTACCAACAATATAACCATCTTCTAAATTTTTATTTCTAATCCAAAACTCATGAGCTCGATAATCAGTTATAATAGTAAAAAGTTTACTACTTATTAATCCTAATTTATTATAATAAGTAATTAAGTTACTACAGTAAAAATGACTAGATATCGTAATATCAGGATTAAAAGATACTATTTCTTGTTGTAATTTTTTAGATCCATAAATTTTTTTAACAAAAAAATTATTAGCAATGGTTGATATTTTATGATCTGCTAATTCATAACCAACATTAAAAAGCAATTCATGATGTTTATTTAAAATAAAATCCATTAGTTTAACTGTAAATTTAGCCATACCATTGCCATAATCAGTTATATCTATTATTTTTACTTCATAATCATTGTGAGTTTTTATATAAGCTGCAACATATTCAGCAATAGCTTTATGACCAGAACCATATCTTGCATACATCACTAATATTCTTTTTTTCATATCTACCCTCATAATAATTATAAACTTATTTTATAAATAAAACAATTAATAATAATTTAGAATCGTTTTTTTAAAGTTATAATATTCTCTTTACAACCTAATTCAGCCATGGCATCATCAGCAGATTGAACATAATGGTTTTTAAAACCATATCTTCTTAAATACTTTTCCGAAAATAAAAATCCGTAATTAGCAAAAATAATACCTCCCTTATTTAAATACTTTTCATAATTTTTTAAAAATTGGCGATATTCTTTAACATTCATATATAAATAATCATATATATTAGAAAAAACCATAATATCATACATTTTATCTAAAGATGCATATAAATCACGTAAATCTTGTAAAACCATTTTAGGAAAAGGAGTACTTTTAAGTAATTCTTTTAATTCATAATAACGTTTACCTTTTAAATAAGGAATTGCTCTATCCATATGATCACTATAAACTGGTAGGGAAAAATTCCTATGTAATAATGAATATAAATTCTTATTTTTTAATACTTCATCAAAAAAAGCCTTTATTTCAGCTGGTAAATAGTCTCTAACTTTGCTATAATTTTTCTGAATATTTTTAGAATAAAAGAAGCCTTCAATAAAATCTTTATAGTTTAATAACTTAATTGAATAATATTTTAGATAAAAATAGTATAATGCCATCAAATTATTATCAAATAAATCAATTTCTTTAGTCCCAAAAAGAAGAAAGGAAAAATATTGATCACCACTTCCTACAACGGATAAAATATTTTTATCTTTAAAATCAGTAATATTTTGATATTCTGTTAAATTTTCATTAGTAAATGAATAAGTCGTTTTAATTTTATCAATTGTAAGTATTTCCATCATATCCTCTTTTCGTAAAACAAAAATATTTTAAATAAAAAAAGTACTTAAGTCAATAAGTACTTACTATTAAACCAACATTTATATTTTTATTCAGTTCAGAAAACCGCATATTCAGGATAATTACTCCAAAAACGAGAATCATATAAAATATTATAAGTCCTCCTAAATTAATTAATGTTTTTTTCATAATTATCACTCCTTCTTTCATAACAATCATATCAAAAACATTAGTTCGTATCAATAGTTTTTTAAAAAATAAACATTTGTTTGACATTTTTTTAAAACTATAGTAGAATTTATTTAGGAGGAAAATATGAATACTAAAGAATTAACTAAAAGACAAAAAGATATTTTAGACTACATTAAAAAATATACGGCATCTCATGGTTATCCACCTGCAATTAGAGAAATATGTAAAGGTGTTGGCTTATCAAGCCCCGCTACCGTTTTTGTACACATGAAAAACTTAGAATCTCTAGGATACATTAAAACAACTAGTAATAAATTTAGAACTATCGAGATTCTTTGTGAAAATGAATATTTAGAAAAGAAAGAAGACATTGTCAAAGTACCTTTATTAGGTAAAATTACTGCCGGTAGTCCTATTACTGCAATAGAACAACCTAATGAATTTTTTGATATTCCTGCTTCCCTAATTCCTGCCAAAGAAACAATATTCACTTTACATGTTAGTGGTGAAAGTATGATTAATGCCGGAATATTTGATGGAGATTATGTTATCGTTCAAAAACAAAATAATGCTAAAAATGGTGATATAGTTGTCGCAATGACCGAAGAAAATGAAGCCACAATTAAAAGATTTTATAAAGAAAATGGTCATATTAGATTACAACCAGAAAATGATACTATGGATCCTATCATTCTAGATAATTGTACTATCTTAGGAAAAGCCATTGGTTTATATCGTAAATTTTAATAGTCTAAAAAAATCATTAGTCCAAAGCTAATGATTTTTTTTATGTCTTTTAACGGAAGCCGCCTCCGCCGCCTCCACCACCGAAGGAACCGCCTCCACCTCCACCAGATGAGAATCCTCCACCACCTGATGAATAGCTTTCAGCTCGGCTTCTAGCCATACTTGCAGCATTTACTCCAGATGCTGAAATAGCATGAATAAAAATAATATCATTATAATAATCATCCGTTAAAACATCTGGATATAATTTTTTAAATTCTTTAGCTACTTTTTCCGCAATACCAAAGATTTGCGCATACATTAAATAGTACTCCCAAATTTTAACTTCAATCGCTTCACGATCTTTAATATTAGAAAAATCATTTAAAAAATTTTTAAGTCCAGCCATTTTTAAGGCTTCATCATGCATGACATCACTAACATAATAAACATAGCCAAATGCTTTTTTCTCTTCTTTAATTAAACCTAAAGAAACATATTCCATTGTGACATCATCAATAACATTATTAAACCAAGACAAAATTTTATTATAATTCTTTTTACACCAATTAGTAAATTCATTACTTTCTAATATGCCATCAACGGAAGCTTTTAACATCATATCAAATAATTCTTTTTCTCTTTCATTTAAATTATTGCTATGAACTAATTTAAGAGCTTTTTTCTCTTTTTTAGTAGATTCTGTATTAACATTTTCTATATTACCTTGCTTCAACCATTTTAAAAGAATACAGCCTAAAAAATCCGTTTGTTTATTAATTAATTTATATTGACATGCTACCCAGTAAGCTTTAAAAACATCTTTATTACATGGAATATCTCTAAAATATGGGGCATTTTTCACCTTTCTAGCATCTTTATTAAATTTTAATTTTTTCGTTCCATAACTACTATTTTTAAATATATTATAAAAAACTATTCCAAATATAATATAAGGTAAACAATTTATTATTAAAGCAAAGATACTCCCAATAATTAATAATATCCATTTTCCCAAAGTCATTTTATCACTATATGTTTTCGCACCATCTTCAGCCATTTCATAATAATAATTAAAATCATTGTCTAAAGCGGATGAAGTATTAAATGTTCCTTTAGGAAATTTAACTAAAACAGTCATATATTCATCACTATCTAATGGATCTTCATGAACGAGTTCAATATGCCCATCATACACGTAAGCATATCCACCATAATTACCATAACCCCAAACAGGTAAATCATCACTATAAGAAAAATCACTATGTATTTTTATATAAATATAATCGGGCTTATCTGATAAATCATAAGGAATTAATTGCCAATAAACCATATCGGCATCTTCTACAGTTGAAACAAAATTGGTAATGGTGTAACGCATGACATATTTATTCCTGCCAAATTTACTTATACCAAAACATAATTCATAACCATCACTTACTTCATTTATACCTGCTTTATAGCTTTTCTCACTAAATGAAGCATCAACATCCCAATTACTAATAGTTTCAAAATCTGTACCATCAAGTGAAACTTGATAATTAATTATTTCACTATTTCCTAAATTATAATAAGGTTTATATCCTTCAGTTCCACTATTTAAAGATGCTGTCCACTCTTCTATAACATGAGCATTACCTGAATTATCTATATAAATATCCATTGTTATTCTTTCAATATCATTAGCGTATACTACACTACTAATAAAAAGACTTAATAAAAGGACCAGAAAATATGCTATTTTTTTTATTTTAATCACCTCTTTAAAATAATTAAAAAGGCATTTTATAATGCCCTAAAATTTAACTTTAACGTTTTCTCTTTCTTCACTAGATGCTTCAAAGAAAGTTGCTTTCTTAAAGCCAAACATATTTGCTACTATATTTGATGGAAACATCATTATTTTGTTATTAAGTTTTAAAACGGAATCGTTATAAAATCCTCTAGCATAAACAATTTTTTCTTCAATTTCTGATAATTCATTTTGTAAATTCATAAAATTTTCGTTAGCTTTTAGATCTGGATAAGCTTCTGATAAAGCAAATAATTTACTAATTGCTTTATTAAGCTCTCCATCCGCTTTTAAACCTTCCTCAGTACTATTTGCTGAGACATATGAGTTTCTTGCTTTAACAACATCTTCTAAAGTTTCTTTTTCATGTTTAGTATAACCTTTTACTGTTTCTACCAAGTTAGGTATTAAATCAAAACGTCTTTTTAATTCAACATCAATTTGACTTTTTTGATCGTCTACTTTATTTCTTAAACTAACTAAACTATTATAAATAGAAATAACATATAAAACTATTAATACTAAAACAATAATTAAAATAATCCACCAATGCATTTATATCCTCCTCATAATAAAATGATATCATAATTAATCATAATTTACAACATTATATTATGCATAATAATTTTTAAATTTGATCAATTTAATATCAGTAAAGATAAGAACATTTATAAATTATTCTCATCTTTGATTCTATTAAAACATATTATTTAGTGGTGAATAATATGTTTTTTAACGACATCCATATTAGAATTAGATTTGTAATTATTGTTATGATTATTGCCTTTTTATTAATAATAGGTAAAGTATTTTATATTCAAGTAATATCTTATAATAAACTTTCCAAAATAACGGAAGATTTATGGAGTCGAAAAATGACTATTAATGCCCCAAGAGGAGATATAGTTGATCGAAATGGTAATATCTTAGCTACCAGTATTGTTACCACTACTATATATGTTGTACCTAGTCAAATAAAAGATAAAGAAAAAGTCTCCAAAGATATTGCTGAAATACTTAATTGTTCTTATGATGATGTTTATAAATATGTATCAAAACATAGTAGTATGGAAATTATTAGAAAAGGGATGGATTTAGATAGCGATGTAGCTGATAAAATAGATAAATTAGGTTATGATGGTGTATACTTAGTAGTGGATTCGAAAAGATACTATCCTTATGGTGATACTCTTGCTCATATAATTGGTTTTGTAGGAAGTGATAATCAAGGTTTATCCGGTTTAGAGCTTACTTATGATTCTTACTTAAAAGGAACTAATGGCGAATTAAAATACTATAGTGATGGTAAAGGTAATAAATTAGAAATACCTGATAGTTATGTATCCCCTACCAAAGGAATGACTTTAAAATTAACTTTAGATATTGAAATGGTTAAAGCTGTAAATAATGAGCTTAGAAATGCAACTGATAAATATAATGCTGATGCTGCCTTAAGCATTGTAATGAAACCTAAAACGGGCGAAATACTTGCTATGGGTAGTCTTCCATCTTTTGACCCTACCAATTACCAAAATTATAGTGAAGAAGTTATCAATCGTAATCTTCCTATCTGGATGACTTTTGAACCAGGAAGTACTTTTAAAATCATTACTTTAGCATCAACAATTGAAGAAGGAACAGTTGATTTATTTAAAGATACTTTTACTGATACGGGGGCTATTTCTGTTGATGGAGGCACTCTTCACTGTTGGAAACATGGAGGACATGGTACTCAGACCTACCTAG
>CANQZQ010000016.1 GCA_947628375.1 uncultured Bacilli bacterium | reverse complement strand
TTATCATCATTAACGGTAACCACTTTCCCCGTTTGTAATTCCAATCTTTCAATCGGAATCCGACCATTTGTCGCAATTTCTAAACCTTTCGATGGATAATTTTGATTGAAAGTTGTTAAATAAGCGGCTTTTATTTGCTCAGGTCCTGTCGGTCCCGTTGGACCAGTTGGACCGATTTCGCCTTGGGGACCAACATCGCCTTGGGGACCCTTAATCACTCCAACATCTAACCAAGAATTATTATTAACAGACCAAACATATAAATTATCACCAACAATAAAGGCATCTCCACTATTACCAACCGGATTATTATTAATTAATTCTTCCCATGTATCATAATTACCTAAAATACTTAATGGTGCTCCTGCTGGCCCCGTTGGCCCTGTTGGTCCTGTTGGGCCTATTACTCCCATTATATTTGTACAACATAAAAGCCCTTTTTGTTCACTTTGAGCTTTTTTTACTTTTTGACACGCTCTTTCATAAGCATTCATAATTTCCCCCTTATAATATTTTATGAATTATTCATTGTTTGTTAATATCCTAGTTATTTTTTAATGTGATAATATTAGGATCAATAAATATAATTTGCATATTTAAATTCAGCTTGTTATAATAATTTATACAAAGGAAGATTTAATATGATAGATAAAGATAATTTAAAGTATCCAATAAAATATGCAGTTATGCCAATTAAAGAACAAATAGGTTGGAGTCATGGTTTAAATGAATTAGAACCAGAATATGGAGTAGTAGCAAATATTGTCTCAAAATGCTATGTTATTGGCGAAAGGAAAAAATATTTTAGTGATGGAACTTTTGAAATTAAATATGAAGTTGTATTTTTATATAATAAGCAATATACAAATTACTATGATAATTTTAAACCAACAATTCCTGAATTTTATGCATATCATGAGTGTGCTAATTCCCTTTTTGTAGATCAAATATTTAATAGTTTTGAAGAAGCATTAACTATAGCCAGTCAATTAAATGATAAAATTCTTCTCCAAAAAATAGCATTACATTTAGATAAAGATTTTCAAAAGAAAATCGAGACAATAGAAAAAGATCATCAAAATACATTAGATAAGTATAAAAAAATTGAAGAAATGATTCAACAAAAAACTTCTGATGTAGAAATTACAAAAGAATCTACTTTAGAAAATATAATTCAAAAAATTGTTGAAAATCCTAAAGAATTTTATATTAAATTAGCAAGTTCATTATCTATAGAAGAAAGAGAATATTTAAAGAAATTAATAAAAAATAGATGTTGTGAAAATTGCACTAATGGAAGTTGTAAAGTTGAAACTTGTGAAAAAATAGGATTAGATGAGTTAGGCCAAAGTCAAGGTAGCAATTGTTTAGAATGGAATAATTATGAACTAATTGGAAGACAAAGAATTTTGTCTAAATATTAGTTTGATATAATTATTTTATTTCTTTTTTAAATATAGGTTGTCTTAAATGATTACTCTTAGTTCTTTCCATATAAAAAATAGAGCATTTATATTTAGGATTAATATAATTTAAATCTTTTTTATCATAATCACAAAATGTTGATAACTTTCTTGTTTTCAACATTTTTATTTTTTGATATAAAGGATTTTTTTTAGCCATCGATACATTACCAACATAATACAATTTTTTATTTTTTAATTCTCCTAAAGCTAAAGATATAACTGGTGAATTCTCATTGTCCGTAAAACCACCAATATAAAAAATATCTTTTTTAAAATTTTTAATTTTAATCCAATCATCAACTCTTGTATTAATTTGATATATACTATCTTTTCTTTTTGCAACAATTCCTTCTAAACCAATTTTTTTAATCTCTTTAAATAATAACTTACCTTTTTCATTAATACTTTTCGTTTTAATAAAAATATCATTTTCTTCTATTTTATCTAATATCTTTTTTCTTTCTACTAATTTCAATTTGGTTAAATCTTTATTATCATATAATATATCAAAACACACATAACAAATAGGTTCTTCAATACTTAATTTTTTTATTTTATTTTTATTTTTTAAATGACTTCTTTCCTGTAACTTACTAAAAGAAGGCAAATTATTTTGAAAAGCCACTATTTCACCATCAAAAATAGTATTATGTTTAACTAGTTCTTTAATACTTTGTAACTCTGGATAAATATCCGTTACATCGACATTATTTCTGGTTTTAATTAAAACTTTCTTTGGGCTAGCAAAAATAATTGCTCTTATTCCATCAAATTTTATTTCAAATAAATAATCTTTCGAATCAAATGGTTTATCTATCTCTTTTAAAAGCATTGGTCCCCATTCTTTATTATTCCAAATATTCATTTCTTCCCCTTTAAACTTTTTTCTAAAGCTTCCATTAAATCATTAACTTGTCTTTTAGTTTTCTTTTTAACTCCTTTAAGTGGTTTACCATCTAATTTATCTGTGATTGCTTCTTTAATGTTATTTTGATATTCATCTTGATACTTATCTGGTTCAAATTTACCACTTTCTTCTTCAATTAATCTTAAAGCAAGTTTTAATTCTTTCTCATTAACATTTAAATCAATTTTTTCATCTGGAAGCATTACTTCTTCCTTAAAAAATAAAGTAGTCATAATAATTCCGTATTGGGAAAATCTTAAAATACAATAATAAAATTTACTACCAATAACCGTTTTAGCTAAAGCAACTTTTTTACATCTTTTCAAAGCTTCACAAAACAAACTATAAGCTTTGCTTTTTTTCTCTGTTTTTAATAAATAACTTCTTTCATAATAAGCAGGATCAATTTCTTTCATATCAATAAAAGATACTATTTCTATTTCATTATTTTTTTCCGGTTTTAACTTATCTAATTCTTCTTTAGAAAATGTTAAATAATCATCTTTTTCATACTCATAACCTTTAATAATATCTTTTTCTTTTACTTCTTTTTTACAATGTGGGCAATACTTAATATAATTAATTCTATTTAAACAAGTTTTATGTAATTGATTAAATGATGTATCATTATTTTTAATAATTTGATTCATGATAATAGGAATATTTACTAAACCAAAAGAAATATTACTATGAATATTTGGCATAAAACCACCTATTAAAAGTATGGCTTATTTATCTTTTTTTATACCTTCTTCTTTGATACTCTTCCCTAATTATCGGCTTTCCTTTACAATTAGTAACATTTTGATATTCTTTTTCAAAACTATTTAAAATATCATTAATATAATAAAGATTTTCTTCATCAAGATATCCTTTAAATACTTCATCTAACATTTCTGATGTTAAACTTAAAAAACGATCATAATCATATAATTCAATTAAATGTAAATATGCATGAGAAGTACTTTTGGTTAAAATAGCGCCATTCCAATCTTCAATTCCTTTACCATAGCCTAGTTCACTAGAAATAATTTTAGGAATTATTAAATGATGATAAGATAATTCTTTTCCATTATTAAAAGAATAGCCCATAAAATCATAACCTATTTTTAGCAAATTAAATTTTTTAATTATTAAACCAATTCTTTTATTCATAGTACTTCCAAAAATAATTATTTATCGCTTTCTTTCATTAGATTTTATAAATTCATCTATTAATGTTCTTTTATCATCATCAATAATATAAGCAGCAAATTCTTGATAAGGTCCATTATTTTCTAATAAAGCTAAAAAATTATTAACATCAAAATTATTTATACAAGCTCTTTCATTAGCTAAAGAAAGTTTAGTAAATCTCTTAGGATAAATTTCATAATCAAATTTCGTTTCTTCACCCTTTAGGATTGTTTCCTTTTCTATGTTTTCAATATAAGCCGTTAAATCAACACAATAAATATAATCCAAGATATATAATAAATCAAAAAAGTTATACGGTAAATGATATTTATCCTGAGCTATCTTATATTTTTCTTCTAAATCTTTTAAACCAGCCCTATATAAAAAATTAATTTTTACAAAATAATCTTTGGAGACTCCTAAAATAAGAGCTAGTTTAGTAAGTAAGTTATCATGTAATTCATAATTATGTAACTTTGACCTTACTACTCCTCCATTACTCATTCGTAATTCTGAAGAAGGTATTAAACGTTCTTTAAATTCAATTTGGTGAATTTCACAATATATTTTTTCAGCAAGATACTGAGTTTGAGCTTCCATTATTAATCTTCCTATATTACTTTCTTGATTTATTCCCACTTCATCATTTTCTTTATTACTTTGAGTAGCATGGTGTATTTCATGATAAACAATCATTTCTCTTAAAGGTTCTTCTAAATTAGCTCTAATATAAATAGTTTTATTAATAGGTTCTCTTAAACCTTTTATATCCTTACCATGGGCTAAAGAAACAAAATGATTTTCACCATAAAATTCAATTTTTGAAGCATAATATAATGTATTAGCAATTAAATCTTCTAACTTAACATTTTCAGGTATTAAATTATCTTTAACTAAAATATAAAAATAATTAGTAAAATATCTTAAAGATTCAGAATCAAGATTATTCTTCTCTTTTTTAATTAAATTTTTAATTTGTTCATAATCTGCATCCATCTAATCACCTAAATTAAAAATAATAGAAAAATCTATTATTCTTAATACCCACCACCAGAGCCAAAGGAATCTAATTCGTCTTGGGTAGCTACAACATTAATCCGCATTCTTCGGTTACCACAAATAAACAAGCCTTGACCTTGCGGATAATATTTAACGCTCTCTTTTTCACTATCATTTAAATCGATTAATTGAGCTAAATCATCAACTGATTGTTTTCTTAAATTCATTATTAAATAATAAGCGGCATTATCAAAAATGGCTTTACCATGAACTAATACTTGAGGAGCGGCAAAATCTGAAGGTTGTTGCGTAATTATAATTGTTCCTGTATTATATTTACGACTACGTCTTTGAATTTGAGCCAAAAATTCAGCCCCAAGTTCATTATGTGAAGCAAGAAGAACATGGGCTTCATCAACCATCATAACAGTATTGACATCTTTTTCAAGGCATAAACCCCAAGCATATTTTAATATATTAAAGAATAAAGCATTCTTAATATTCTCATCGCTATTCATTAATTCTTTAATATTAAAAACAATAAAATCACTATTAATTTGGATAGTAGTATGACCAGTAAAATAGAATTTTAATTCATTTACTAATGGTCTTACTTTAAGCTCAAGTCTTTCCATAACATCTCTTTCATGTGTTGCATCAACCATTGATAAAAGTCTTCCTTGAATGGTTGCATAAACATCATTAAATGTTGGATAATCTTCTCTAGATAATTTAGTAAAATCTGTATCAAAATCTATTCTATATCTTTTATAAGTATCTTGAACTACCTCACTAAATAAAGTTAAAACGTCCTCTTCAATAGATGGACTATAATATTTCATAAATGCTTTTAATTGTTGAAGCGTTCTTGTTAAAACAGTATAACCTAAACCTTGGTTAATTTCTTCTTCATCAACATCCATTACAATTTCAAGAGGGTTAATCATGCCAAAGTCTCCCCCTTTTCCAAGGTCTAAGAAATCGCCACCCATTAAAGATGCCATATCTTGAAGTTCACCTTCTGGGTCTATTGCTACAACTTTGCAACCATTTCTTAAATGAGTTCTTAATAAAAGTTTAGCAGCAGTTGATTTACCTGAACCAGAAGTACCAAGTAAAATCATATTAGCATTATTACGATTATTTTCATTTCTCATTTGATATAAAAATTGATTAAATAAAACTACACCACCGGAAAAATCCACTCCAAACAAGCAAGATAAACCGGGATCTTTAATACTATCAAAAACATATGGATACATAGCAGCAATCGTAATAGATGGAATAGGTGTCCCAATTCTTTGTTCAATATCTTGTTTAGGAAATATCGGAATGATACTCTTTAATACTTTTTCTTGCTCAAACATTAAAGCTACGCCACTCATCCCTAAAGCATTTAAATAATTTTTAACTTCCATCTTTTTGATATCTAAATCTTCTTTACTATCAGCAGAAATCATTAAATGCATTTGAAAGTCAAATATTCTTGCATCAGTAGCAGCTAACATAGTTACAAATTGCTCTAAAGATTCATAATCTTGACGAATTTTTTCTTGCATAGTTTGATCTCTTTCTGATTGATGTCTTGTCTTTAAATCAGCAACTTCTTTATTTATCATTTTTTGTAAAATTGAAAATTGGATAGGAATATGTTTAATTACAATTTTTACACCTGAAATATTCGTTATATCAGATAAATAACCTAAATAAATATTTTTAGGAAAAGTAACTATAGTTATAATAGTTGAATATTTGCCACCAATTCTAAATTCTGTTGGTTTAAATTCCATTCCTCTTGGGGCTATTTCACTCTTTAAATTCATTAACTCATCACCGTTCCAAAATTAATGGCGTCTCCACCATTTAAAAGATTATCTAATATAACTCTTAAGTCATTATTACTTGTTTGACTAGCTTGAAGACCACAATTAGCAAGACCACTTATCATATTATGTAATTTTTTTTGTAGTATTTCTAATTTCTTTTCTTGGAAAATTAAATAATATTCTGTATCAACAACATTATATTCTTCACTCATAAAACTATTGGCTTTATTAATATCTTGTAAGATAATTTTACGTATCTCATTAACATGAGTGTTATTATACATTTTTTGAAGTTCTGCTAAATATAAATTTATATCAACTGGTCGATCGGCAATTATAAGCCAAAACTCATAATCTATCGTGTTATAAAAATTTCTTAAATTATAAACCATTGTATCTTGCGCTGGACCATCTAAAATAAAAATATTTCGTGGCCTAATTTTTACTCCTGTAACATAATAACCACTATCTAGTTGAATCATTCCATTCATTATTTGTTTAACAGGAATCCAACCTTCCGTAAATTTAGCATCACTTGTCGTTTGAGCTGAATCTTTCATATATACACCAACCTTTCCAATAATAAATTCTTCTATTAGTATAAAAATTAAAGATATTTGTTAATAATTGTAAAACATTATGATAATGTGGCACAGGCATTACTAAAAAAGTTGAAATTAATGCTGGCATCATTAATAAGACTAATAATCCTAAATTATTCGTTCCATTAAGCAATAACAATAAAATTAATGACACAGCACATCCTACTACAAAAATCACTAAATCAGTTGGTGTAAAAAAGCCTAAAATTAATTGAGATTTTTTAGTATTTGCTGGTATTAAATAAGAATTTTGACTTCTCTCTTCCATATTATACCTACCTTCCTATACCACATAATGCATTAGCTCGATCATCTAAATATTTAAGAATTAATTCTATTAATAAAGGCAAGAAAAAGATAATAACACATATAATAGCTCTTTTTATTGTTTTAGAGGTTGCCTTTTTAATGGCATTTTCATCATTGGAAGTTATCGCCGATACAAAATCAAAAATAGAAAGAGCAACTAAAAGAATGATTGCCACATATCTAACTACTTTAAATGCTTTATTTAAAAGAAAGGCTGGGCTTCCATACTCAGATGGGGATCCTAATAAAGACTCACACTCTTGAGAAACATCTGTAACTCCACCACCAAATATACCTTGAGAAGTACTTGCACCCCCTCCACCAACAGTATCAGGTGAAGCAACTCTAGCATTTACAATAATCGGTAAAAAAGTTAACAATATTATAAGTATTATTTTCTTTGCTTTCATATAATTACTCCAATCACATCTATTATTTTTATTTTAACATACTTTTATAAAAAATAATAGCCAATAAACAAAAAACAGCTTCAAAAAGTTGAAACTATTTCTAAAAGTTTTTTAATAATATTACATAAAAAAATCACCGAAGTGATTTAATTATTAATTATTATAGAGGTATATTACCATTTGGACAGCTATTTACATTAGTAACGCAAGTAACACATGTATTATAGTCACCAACTCCAGTAGTAATAGATAATACATTAAATAACGCATTAACTAATGTTGGAACAAAGAATACAACAACTGCTGCAATAAATCTTTTAATTAAAGTACTAACTGCTTTACTTATAGCTTTTTCATCACTTGATACGACTGCTTTTCCTAAATCGACCATACCAAATACGATTAAAAGTAGCGGAATAACAATTTTAAATACCAAAACAATATATCCTAAAATTCTCCAGATATTTGCTGTGTCACCACAGAAAGTACCAACATCCATTAATAACATATTAAACCTTCTTTCTCTTTAATTAAATTTTATCTAATTAGATGATAGATGTCAAGGAAATATCTTCTAATTTGACATTTTTATTAATATTATTCATCTATTCTAGCAAATCCTAAAGCAATTAAAAATTCATTAACTTTAGTATTATTATCTAATTTTTCATCTAAATATGGTAAGTTATAAAAAACTCTACTCCCACTTTCATGCTCAAAATCTTTGACATCTTTATCATTTAAAACGCTTTTATTTAAAACTATTTTTTTACCTTTTAATTTTTCAAATATTTTATGGTCACTTCTAATTAATTTATTAAGTTTAATAATACCTGGCTCAACTAAATAAATAATCTCTGTACAAATATTTTCTGGCCCATCATTTAAATCAACTAGTATTACATCTTTATCTCTAGCATTACTTATTTTAAATGAAGCATTCATATAATCAGCACTTTCTAAAGTCCGATCATTAAAATATTCAAAATCCGTATTATTTATCTCTAAAGCCATAACATTATATGCTTTTTGCAAATTCTTTTTTAACATATAAACAAGAGTAGTTGCCCCAGCATGTTCCGTAACATTTTTAAAACCAATTATTCTTTGTGTTATATTAGAAGTGTTCTTTTCCAAAGATTGGCCCATCATTGTTTTATTATTTTCCGGATCTTCATTTAAATTTTGATAATCAACAACATCTTTATAAGAATTAGGATTATCTATTAAAAAAGGAATAGCTTCTACATTTCTCGTAAAATTATATATACCTACAGAAACTAGCTTTGATAAATACATTGAAGAATTTACTATAGGTGAATCATCTAGTAAAAGAATAATTTTATTTCTATCAAAATTAATTGATAAATCTTGCATTGTATTAACATTTTCATAATCTTTTAAGGCAGTTACATCAATAATTATTTTATTAAAAAATAAATTACCAAATTGATTAACTAAATCAAAAACTGAAAACTCACCATTAATGCTTTTTATAACATCAATAGATAGCGTTCCTAGTAATGTTTGATATTTATTTGATACAATAACATTCATATGTCCTCCTTTAAGATAATTTTTGATTTAAATCAAAAAATCTTATTTTCTTTGTTTCTCCCGAAACTGTAAAAATTAAAAGATCAGAAAAATAAGGTAAATTAAATTTAAAAAATAATTTAAATTTATAATATATTTTATTATTACTACTAATTAAATTACAATTGCCTTCGGTACAATTTTCAGCTAAACAATAAAAATATTTTTTATCACTTGTTGTAACTAATTCTAAAGTAGTATTTGATAAATCTGTATTACCATACTCTCCAACCCCACAAGCACCTTTAGTATTGTAACCACTTTTTGATAGATAATTATTAATAATATTTAATGACTTAGTTGTGGCCCCTTCATATTTTTCTAATATACTGATTGATTCATTCTTTAATCGATAAGCTTTATTATAAACTATTGCTAAGCATACAAAAGCTGCAAAAATTAAGGTAAAGGCTACCAAAACTCCTATTAAAGTCGTTAATGAAGTTCCTTCTCTCATATTATTAACCTACTATAATCTTAGTTGAACCATAGACTCTAAAATTTAAAGCATTGGTTAAAGGTATATCTAATTGGTAAAATAAAGCAATATCATAATAAACCATTGGTGGTAAACCTTCATTAATAGCAAAGCAATCATTATTAACACATTTATCTTCTAAATCAGCATAATAAGCTCTCGTAATATCATTTGCTCTTACACAGAATGCTGCATCTCTTCCAGAAGCTATGCTTCCATCACGTCTATAACCAGTCCAAGAAGAATCAGGACATTCGCCATCATTACGATAACCATAATCAGCAAGCTTGTCCGTAATTTGTTTTACTAAGTCCTGATCTAAACTATTTAAATTAATTAGTTTATTCACATCCTCGCTTTCAATTAAATTGATAATTTCGTCTTTAACACCGAAAGCTTTAGCATGATTAATTGTTAAACACATTATTCCCGTAAAAATTAAAATAAAAACTATCGTAATTTCAAACAAAGGAATTCCACTCATAGCTTCTTTCATTTTATCACTTCCTAGCCTTTATAAATACAGTCAAAAGTATCATTAGGATTTTCTTTTAAATAACACTTAACAAATTCACAATTTGAAGCTGGACAAGGCTCACAAATAGCCTTATTGCATTGCGTCGTATGATTAAAATTATTTTTAATTATTGGCCACAGGGTGTAGTAAAAAAAAGCTATTAGAATACCAATAGCCACAACGACTACAACACCAGCAGTAAGATTACTAGATGCTTTATCCATAGATTAATACTATCCACAAACCTTTGATGTTCCAGCATTTCCACTTGTCCAATCAGTACATGTAGTTTGATGGGTTCCTTGGTCATAAACACACTTAACAGAAATATTTCCATCCTCATCCCGGAATTCCATACTACTTAGTCCTGCACTACTGCAAGCAGATTGTAAAGTCATACCAGTTTGAATTGCTGGCCATATTATAAAATAAAAGAAAGCTACCAATGCACCTATCGCAACAATTGTTACAACTGTCATATTTAATTCGCCTGTTGCTTCTTTCAAAATAAATCATCTCCCTTATTTTTACTATTCTAATCTTATTATATCTAATTTATAAAAAAATAGCAATTATATTTTTGGAAAAATATTCCTTAATCATTAAATAAATATTCAAAATGTCAATTTATATCAAATACATTTAAAAATTCATCATTTGCATTAGAGCAAATATTAGTAAAACCATTACACCAAAACCAGTAGATATTAACATACTCATTGTCTTACCTTCCATTTTATCAAGACGATTCTTATATTTCGTTTCTCTAGCTTTTTGTTGCAAGTTAGATATGGTCCTTGAAAACATTATCATTTGTTCTTGTTTTCGATCTTGACTACCTAAACTTAAACGATACAAAAGTCTCATCATTCGCATGGAATCTCTTACAGGATATTTCTTAGCAAAATTCATATAAGGATTAATTGTATCATCACCAGAATTTATTTCATTAATCATTTCTTGTAAGCCATCTTTAAAAATATCTGGAGCATCTAAAACCGATTTACCAATGGCAACTGGTACTGTATAGTGTTGAATTAAAATTTCAATACTTTTTAAATAATAGGGAAGCATACTATCTATAGTAAATATGTGCTTTTTATAATATGATTTAATATTCATATAATCCATTTTAAAAATTAAATATCCTAGTACAAACGCAATTAATACTTTTATTGCAGTTAAATTATTTAAAAAGAAAAATAAACTAACAACAATAACCATTAAACCATTTCTTATTCTTTTAGTAAATATGGCATTAGGTGAAACACTATCACCATATTTGGCCCGAACATAAAAATCCCAATCATCTTCTTTTAATTTTCTAAATAAGAAATAGTTATCATCTATTAAATCTTTGATACTAATTTGACCATTATAGCTCATGACGATAAATATTAATATTGCAATAAAAATTATTTCAACTTGCATTATTCAGCCCCCACATCTTCATTGTAATATTTCTCTCCTGTCATTAGGAAATAAACATTTATTAGAATGATAATATGCAAAATAAGTTGAACATACCAAATCTCTAGAAGTTCAATATAATTTTCTTCACCTAGCATAAATTCTACTACAATAACTAATGAAAATAACACCATTGAGAAAGTAATAAATTTCTTATGGAAGTTTTTTCGATCCATTTGATCACGATAAACACCTTCAACTAAGGCATCGATATCCATAGACATGTTTTCTAACGATTCCCCAGCATCTTTAGCACCTTCTTTAGTTATTTGTAAAAATAATTGATGCATATTTTTAACCATATAAAATGGATATTTATTATTAAAATACTCAATTGATTCATCGATTGTTCCGTTTGTATAAGAAAGATCAATCATTTTCTTTATATCACTTAATACCGGTTCTTCAATAACTCCAGAGTCTCTAACACCCTCTAAGCTTTTAACAAAACTTTGGGTAGTATTAAATTCCATAATAACGTTAGTAGTATAAGTTTGAACTTGTTCAAAAATAAATTCACTATAAATTCTTTTACAACGTAAATAAGCCAGATACGGAATAAAAGCTACTGTTGCCAGTCCATAAATTAAAGCCCATAATAAACTATAAAAATAAAAGTATCCAATTAAGGCTGCAAATCCACCCAACAAAGCAATTTGACTTACATATTGTCTAGTTGTATATTCTTGCCCTAACTCTTTGGATTTTTCTCTTACTACTTTAAAAGAATATGGCGCATACTTTTCATAAACATCACCAACAGTATCTACCACTTTTTTTAAAGAGTTTTTACCATCTCTAGAGCTTCTATAATAGATAACAAATATAGCTAAAGCTAGTAATATTACTAATTCTGGTAAAGTTCTCATGTTATCCGCCACTCCTTTCTATAATGAATCAATAGCCATTTCTGAATTAATACTATTATCATTACTTTTATTTACAAATAAATCTTCTTTAATAACTACTCCTTGACTCCCCAAATATTCTCTTAAATATTTTGTTGGATTATTAAGTACTACAGTATTATCTAATCCTTTTTTATATATAATGTTATATCCTGCTTCATTATTTTCATCAACATAAAATTCACACACTTCAACAATTTCTCTTTGAAATCTTCCTAATTTTTGACTCATATAACCTTTAACATGAATAGCAAGTTGAACATATCTATGAATTGATTTTAAAAATTGTTCAATATCCTGACTAGATTCCAATAACGAATACATCCGCATTGGCACATTTCGAGCACTATCTGAGTGAATTGTTGAAATTATATTATGTCCAGATGAAATAGAGTTACGTACTGCTGTAACTGCTTCCGCACTACGAACCTCAGAAAGTAAAATCCATCTAGGGTTTTGTCTCATACATGCTACTAAAACATCACTATATGAAGCAATATTATTAGTTTTCATTGCTACGATATCACGATGAGGAAATATCTTATCTAAGTGTAATTCCAAAGTATCCTCAATCGTAATAATTTTTTCATTTTCTTTAGTATGACTTGCTAAATATTTAACTAATTCCGTTTTACCAGAACCAGTTTCTCCACTAACAATAATATTGCAATGTCCCCCTACACAAGTAAGCAAAAAATCTAGTATATCTTCCGTAACATATTCTTCTTTTAATAATTTATCCTTATTTAATCTAATCTTAGCTGGCGTTTTTCTAATAACGCAAGAAATACCATTGGTAGCAATGGAATCATGAATAAAATTTAAACGTAATTCTGCCGATTCAGCATCAAGAAATGGATGTGCCATATTAAAAGTTTTACCCATAACATTAGAGCATTGAAAAGCAAGCTTTTCAAGAAAAGCATTATTTATTTCGGGCCTTTCAACACGATAAACACCTTTATCAAGAGTTTTTAAATGAATTTGGCCATTATTTCCATATGAAATATCGGTAACATTATCATCATCTAAAAACTCTTTAAAGGGGCCAAAGTCAATTTGTGAAAATATAGCATCATTCACTAATACTACCTCCTTATTATTCCATCCATGAATAGTTTTGTAAAATAAATTGTTCTATTTCCTCGCTTGTAACCTCTGTTGATCCTGGATTTTGGGTATATGAGTGCCCCCTTAATACCGGTACTAATGAAATTGAATGTCTTTTATCTAAATCTGTTAAAGTTAGCAAACGATAAATATTCTTTTTACCTTCAACATTTTCTGGAACAGCGAAGATCAAATATGCTGAATCTCCTGCAGTTGAATCCCAGAATACATCTTTATTGCTTGAGTCTCTAACTGCTTTAACTCTAATACTTTCAATTAAAGGAGCATAAATAATTCTTCCTTCATCAGTTGTGGCTGATACATAAATATCAATATATTGACCTTCAGAAATAGAGTTACCATAAGTACTCCTTGCATTAACAGCTAAAGTATATAAGGCATAACCTGGCTCCAAATCTTCTGCTACAGAACCGGGAATATCTTTTTCATCACATACTTGTGAACGATAGAAAAAGCCATTAGCCGGAATACTGGTTCCAATACAAACATATTTTCCTTCTAGTTCACTAGGATTAGTAATAATATCACTATCTTTAGTTGTTGACTGTGTTATTTCTTTATAACTAATATTATCGTTTTCTATTTTACCAGTTGTATCAATAGCTTTCATGGCATATGGAATTTGAATCGTTGTAATTGCTTCATCAACTCGACGATTATAAAAATACCATAAAACGATTACACCAGCTAAAACAGCTAAAATTGTAACAGTATTTTTATTTTGTAAAAATCTTTTAATAGTCTCTAAAATATTTCCCATTTTTTATTCCTTTCATTGCTTTCTTTAATATATAAATAAAGTATTAACTTGCATCGCTTTTAGTATAGCCGTCCTTTTCGCCTAATTCTAAAATTGAATCTATTCTATTTGCCATATCAAGCTCTGTGGCATCACTGCCAACAATAAATTTATCTGTTTTACTTGTGACTTCCACACTAACTTTAGGTGGTGCTTCATAAATAGCAGTAAACAAAATTTTATAATTTGCACTAGTTGATACTGTCTCAGCAAATCTTCTAATAAAACTTTCAATAAATTTTTCTTTATTTATTTTTACTTCCCCAAATTCACGATAATAAGCAAGATCTAGGGCATCAATCATTGATGATTCGCTTATTTGTTTTAAAGTATAATAATCTTCAGAACTTGTCGATGTAACATTACGAACTAGTAACATTATTACTACTACAAAAATTCCTAGTAAAATTATCCAATAACCTAAAAATCCTTCTTTCATTAAAAACTTTCCTTCCTATTTCCAAGATGGGCCGATTTCATAATCAACTTTTAATTCATTATTATATCCAAATTTAGTTGTAAAGTAATTTATTGAATGAGTAGTTGTTGTAATATTCCAATCATTATAATATTGACTAGATGTTACTTGATCCCAAGTTGTCCAATAACCTGATGATTGAGTATAATTTCTTCTTTGATTATCAGTATCATTTTCATTATTACCAATTATTCTATTACCCAAAATTTTAATTTTATTTCTACTACTTGAATCATATAAAAGTTCATCAATAAATGTACTATAACAATAAATATTTTTAAAACTAGTACCATCTGGAGACTTATAATCATAACAAGTTAAAGTATTACTAGCATAACCTCCAGCATTTTCATATCTATTATTATATTCTTTAACTTTAGCAATCATTTGAGAGTCCATAGTTACTTCAAGGGCAAAAAGATTTGCTGAAGTATCATCAAAATCAACACTATAGACAACTTCGCCATCTTTTTGAATTTCCGTTGTTGTTGCATATGCCTTTAACTGCATTGCTGTTGTAATATTAACATTTGCATCAAGATTTTGTAAATCCATTCCTGAATTCCAGTTAGCTCCTAACTCCCTATCATTTGGATTGATGTTATCTGGAGTAATTGGCCTGTTTCCAACATTTAACCCATCATTATATAAACATTTAGGACAATCTACTGGACAATGTGGACATTTTGGATCATCATAATAACAATCGTTATCAGTTAAACAAACTACCGGGCAAGCTGGACATTTTGGATCATCTTTTGGTAAATTAACTGTATATTTACAAACATATAATCCGGTGTCATAGTCTCTACCCTCAACATTATCAGATACTTCTAAACCACTATTAATAGAGCATGAAGAAAGATTATTTAAAGTTTCTGTTAAAATACTTGCATCAGCTCCCCAAATTCTACCTAATTCATCAGTACCATAAAATTCCCCTAAATTTTCAACAATAATGGCATACTTTCTAATACTTTGAGGACTATTTCCAATTGGTAATAAATGTTCAAGTAGACTACTATTGTTTACATCACCACCATTTGTTGTAACTATACCACCATGTGGTCCAATATTATAGTATTGTGAAGGTAAAATATACTCAGAATCTACAGATATGCTTTCTTTCATACTTTCTATTTTGCTTATATGTTCTTCATTCATTCTACAACCATTAAGATCACATACAAATTTATTTTCACCAAATTCATATTCATATGGATTGGAATTGCTAAATACACCCCAATCAGGAGTATTGTTATAATCTTTACATTCGTCATATGCTTTATTAGTGTCTTCAAAACATTTACTAACTACTAATTGATTAGTATTAATTTGATTTTTAGGCTCCATAACATTTACTAGCCCAGCTTTCATGTATTCTTCTGAATAATCAAACCTAATAATTGGATCAAAATTATAACTCATGTCCCAAATCATACATGAATTATATTTATCGACAATTCGTTTTAATTGCTCTATAGCTTCTTCCAAAGCCGCTTTTGCAGCTGCAACAGTAGAACTATTATAATAATCTGTTATTGGCTTACCACTCTTAGCTAATTCAGGGCAACCATGTGTTGTTTCATTACAAACACCAGGACTACCATCTGCATAATTACACTTAACCATACCACCTTCTGCAGTACATTCCATAGGTCCATTAATATCTAATTCTCCTATTTTACTTTGAGGTAAAGAGCCACCTTTAATATTATCTGGATCATAAGCATCAAAATAGAATGTATACTCATAACGATTATAATCACCAGCATAAACCTCTGGATAAGTATAACTCCAACAACCAGTTGGTGCTCCAGTTTTTGGATCTACACCACTACATCCACCAACCGAATGTTTTGCATGTCTACTACCTTTTAATGGATTATTTGTAATTTTATTTACTGCGGCAGCAGCAGCTTTATTAAGACTATAGTTATTATAAGCTCTAATAACTCTTTGTCTTTGCATTTCATATTTATATTCAAATGAGTCTTCATCACCGCTTAATGGATCTTCTTCATTACCTTTATTTAAAGATAAATAACAAGTTTTCTTACCTTTTATTCCCATATTTAAATCAAGCTGTCTTAAACTTGAAGTTCCTTTAATACCAGGAACAGTAATATGATAATCTTCTTTACACCAAACAGAGCAAAAATCATCATTTTGAACTATTGGGGCTAAATATGAATTACCATTAATATCATCAGAATTAATAACACAATTTTTTATATTCTCTGTAGTTGGCTTAGTACAAACACTAGCTTCTTTCTCATAACCTTCTAATATATCAAAATCACTTTCTCCATCAGTACATACAGCATTACCAACATATGTTGTACACTCAGCACATTCACCGCCATACTCACTTTGAAATTGAGTACAATAATTAGAGCCTGGATGTTCACTACATTGTCTTCTTAATTGTTCACATGAAGCTTTTTTACATAAGGGAAGATCTTTTCCATTTGCGGGATATGTTCCACTTATAGGTGTATCAGTAGCATATAAAACATAGAAATTTTGACAACTATTTTTATTACATCTTTCAGAAACATAGTTATAAGCTTCAGTTGATACAGAAGGGTCTTTAAATTCATTTTTAATAGAATATTTTAAAGCTTGACAACTATAAGTATCTTCCGTAACAGTAAATACAATCTTAACATTTAAATCGCCTGATCCATTAGTTATAGCGCTTGCTAATCTTGATTCTTTTAATAAGTCTTCAGGAAATTTATCACCAAAACTAATGTCATTAATAAAAATTTCACGATTTATTGCATATTTATCACAATCGGGACAATCTAATTCCAATTTAACATATGTAGTAGGATCAGTAACTTTGAAATTTTTTAAACTAACCTTATATTCTGCAGTATGCTTATATGTAAATTTTCCATTTGCATCAGCTTTAGGTTCATCAGTAGTCGAATTTCCATCTTTAATTTCTAATGATGCAACATTTGGATTTAAACGATAATTTTTAGCAGCAGTTAATCCTTGAGCTACTAAACTATAAGCAGCATCAAGAATTGTTTTAGATACATCTGTACCATTAACTTTCCAAGAAACAGGAGTACCGACATTTTTTAAAGGTGAAAATTGAGCATTTATTGCTTCACTTAATAAACCATGAGCATCTAAAGGATCTGCCCAACTATTTGCATAGGCCATATGAGGAGTATTTAATGCATTAGTATTTCTATTTTCAGAAGTAGGCCAATACATTTCATAAACTCTTATAGCTAATGTCGTTGCC
>CANQZQ010000015.1 GCA_947628375.1 uncultured Bacilli bacterium | reverse complement strand
GACTCGAACCTATGACCCTCTGCTTGTAAGGCAGATGCTCTAACCAACTGAGCTAATCGCCCGATACTTAAGCCCACCTAAAATTGCAAACTCATTGAAGACAATTAGAATTATACTATACAAATTTTAATTATGCAATATTTTTTTTGCTTTTTACAAATATTTTTACTATTTTAAGAACTTTATACTTTTAAAAAATAGTCGCAACTAGACTTTCAAAATAAATGTAGCGAAGTTTTCACGCGGTAAGTCTTATATTATAAACATTTTATTTTATTAACAATCCATATTCTATTTTTCTAATTGCCTCTTTATTTTAAATTAACTTTTATAATTTAAATATTTACTCTACTATAATATTTATTAATTTAAAGTTTTTTAAATTAATATATTGTAGCATTGGCTAAAATTGTGGTATTATGTTCTTAGAAACTTTTCTTTACAAATGAAAGGTTTTATTATGGTCAAAAATTTTCTTGTAGATAAATATTTTTTAGACGATTATCAATTACAATTATTAAATATAGATAAAAATGCTATAGTCATTGCTGGAGCTGGAGCTGGCAAAACTTTGACTATCCTCGGCAAAATTAATTATTTAATTCAAGGTAATTATGCTCATCCAGAAGAAATTGCTGTTATTTCGTTTACTAATGCTTCAGTTAATGATATAAAAAAACGAATAGCCTTTAATGTTAACGTTTTTACTTTTCATAAACTTGCAATGTCTATATTAGAAAAAGCTAAAGTCAATTATCAAATATGTAGTACTAATTTATTAATTTATATTATTGAAGAAGAAGTATTAACTTGCGAAGAAGACATGCAATATGTAATTTTAAAATTTTTAAATATTACCATTTCTTTTAAAAGTTTTTGCTCGTCTTCTAAATTTAAAAGTTTTTGTAAATTAATCCTAACATTTATAAATTTATGGAAAACAAATTCGCTATCTATAAAAGACATTCCTTTTCATAAATACACAAAACTGGAAAAGAAAATTTTATATTTTATTTTTAAAATTTACCGAAAATATATTATAGAAAAAAAAAGTATTAATGCACTTGACTTTGACGATTTAATTATTATAGCCACAAGATATGTTAAAAATATTTCATTAAATTATAAATATATTATAATTGATGAATTTCAAGATACATCATTTATTCGATTAAATCTTATAAAAGAAATTCAAAAAGTCACCAGTGCCAAAGTTATTGTGGTTGGTGATGACTGGCAATCAATATATCGTTTTAGTGGATGTAATTTAGACATATTTTTAAATTTTTCCAAAATCTTCAAAAATTCCGAAATAATAAAATTAGTTAACACTTATCGTAACAGCCAAGAATTAATTAATATTGCTTCAAAATTTGTATGCAAAAATCCTTTACAAATAAAAAAATCACTAAAATCTTTTAAAAATAATAGTATGCCCTTTATTTTTGCTCCATATATAAATAAAGCAGAAAAATTTAAAAAAATTATTGATTATCTAATATCTTTAAGTGATGATATTATGATTTTAGCAAGAAATAACAAAGATATTTTTAACTATCTAGATAATGAATTTACTTTAAATGATAACGAACTAACTTATAAAAATCATTTAATTAAGTATTACACAGTTCATAAATCTAAAGGATTGGAAGCTGAATATGTCATAATTATAAATTGTAATGATGAGACTTTAGGTTTTCCAAATCAAATTGAAGATAATATTATTTTAAATAAATTATATCCTAAAAAAGAAATTCCTTATGCTGAAGAAAGAAGGCTTTTTTATGTTGCTATCACTAGATGCAAAGAAAAAACTTATCTTTTATATGACAAAGATAAGCCTTCAAAATTTATAATTGAACTTAAAAAACTAACTAAGAAAGAATTACATCATATTGAATATTTTAAAAGTTAATTATTCTTTTGTTAAAAAATTCTTTAATCCTTCTAGACTCAAAATAATAAGTCCACCTAAAATAAAATACCAAAAGTTAAATGTTGCAAAAGTTAAATGTTTTAAAGGAATTTCCAAAGTCGTTGGTCCCATTATTATAGAATATATTGATGCAAACATCATTCCTATAATTGCATAGACCATTGCGCTTCTTTTCTTCTCTAAACCTTTTCTTAATAATTTGGTAAAAAAGATAATACCAAATATAACACCCAAACCAAAAACAATTAATATTGGTAAGGCTGACAAATCAAAACTTAAAAATGCTTTTACTTTAGTAATTATAGGTATATACAAGCCAAAAATTAGTAAAATAGTTGATCCAGATACTCCCGGCAAAATCATAGCTGAAATAGCAAGCATGGAGGCTAAAAAAGTATAAATTATTGTTCCTAAATTAAAAGTATCGATATTAAAATTATTTCCACCCACTCGATTTAAATAAGTAATTAATATCACAGTTAAAGCACCAAAAATAGCAAAAATAATATTATTATATTGTCCTTTAATATTTTCTTTTTCTTCTTTTATAACTATGGGAATAGCAAAAATAATAAAGCCGAGAAATAAAGAACTCATCTTATAAATATGATTATCAAATAAGCTAGCTAAAAATAAAACAGCTAAAATCATCCCTACTATCCAACCGACGCCTAACTTTAATAAATATTTAAAAGCATCTTTTTTCTTTTTTACTGATCCTCTAAATAAATCATCAAGAGCAGCAATAAATTTATCATAGAATCCTAAAATAAATGCTACAGTACCACCAGATACTCCTGGTACACTATCTGCTAAAGACATGCAAAAACCATTAATAAAGCAAACTATATAATCTTTAATTTTTTTCATATCATTTACCTTTCTATGAGTAATTATAGCAAAGAATACTTTTGGTTACAATAAAATTATTTTTAAATTTTATAATATTTTATTTCAAATATTGTTCCATCATCATCTGGTAATACATTTATACTTCCATTATCTTTCTCAATAATAGTTTTAGCTAAAGATAGTCCAATACCTACACTATCGAATGAAGATGATTTTCCTTTATAAAATCTTTCAAAAATATGAGGTAAATCTTCTTTAGAAATTCCTTGACCAAAATCTTTAATTGTTATTTTCGTATAAGCATTATTATCTACTACATTTAAGATAATTTGACTATTATTTTCTGAATATTCAATGCAATTTTTTAAAATGTTTGTTATAGCTTCTATGTTCCAACGATAGTCTAAATTGACAACAAAATCTGTTTTCATAATTAATTTAATTGCTACATTTTTAAGTTCACTTAAAGTAGCAACATTTTTAATACAATCATTTAATAAATCACTAATTTTAAACTTATTTTTGGTAAAATTAATAGCATTAACATCAAACTTAGAAAGTTTTAATAAGTTTTGAACTAGAAAATTAATATTGTTTATTTCCCTTTTAATATCTCTTAAAAATTCTTCTCTTAAATGATCATCAAGCTCATTATCTTCTAAATTATCTAACATGATTAAAATAGAAGTTAAGGGAGTTTTTAATTGATGTGAAATATTTTCTAATGATTTTTTTAATTCTAATTTATCTTTTTTGGAATTCTCTGCTGTTTCTTTTAACATAATGGTTATTTTATATAATTCATTTTTTAAAATAGATAGCTCATCTTCCGATAGTTCATTTATTTCTAAACTATAATCCTTATTACTAATTTTTTCTAAATATTTAATAATTTTTTTTAATTCCTTATTTTGGCTTTTATTATATGAATTAAATATAAATAATAAAAAAGTAATGATAAATAAATATAGTAAAATATTTATAATGATAAACCTTTGATAAATGGTCTCATTTTCTAAAATAACACTTTCCTTAGTTAAATCGATATAATATTTATCTAAAATACTATCATCTTTTTTAAGACTATTTAATATTTCTAATAATTCATTTTCTGTAATAGAAGGATATTTTTCTTTAACTAAACTAATAATAGAGACAATTTTTTGATTGTAATTTCTAATTAAACTTTGATATTCTTTTTGATGAATAATTAAAATTATTCCCAGAGTAATAATTATGAAAATTGCTAAAAATAATAAATATTTTTTTAATTTTTCTTTATTTTTCATCATCAATACGATATCCTACTCCTTTAATAGTAATTATTATATCAGTTTTTATCTTTTCTCTGATTCTTTTAAAATAGACAGTGATAGTATGATCATCAACATAATTACCTGTAGCGTCAAAAATAGCATCAATTAAAGTGCCTCTTCTAACAACTTTATTTAAATTTAAAAATAATATATTTAATAGTTTAAGCTCAATACTAGTTAAATTAATAACATGATTATCTTTTTTTAAAATCATTCTATCTAAGTCAAAAGTTATATCTTTGATTTTGATAATATTTTTATTTTTACTTCTTAATAATACTTTATTAACTCTGGCTATTAATTCTTTGGTACTAAATGGTTTAGTGATATAATCTTCAGCTCCATTCATGAGTTGGGAAACTATTTCATCTTCATCATCTCTGGCTGTTAAAAAAATTGTAGGAATTTCTTTGCTTTTAAGAAAATCTTTAAAAAAATTAAAGCCATTACCATCAGGAAGCATCACATCTAAAATAATCAAATCGATTTTTTCAGTATTTAAAAAATTTTTTGCATCATTAATGTTAGTTTTATAAAATAAATTGTATTCACTTTTTGAAAAAGCAAAAGCAAGTCCTTTAATAATATTTAAATTGTCTTCAATGAGTAAAATATTCATACATATCACCTTTTAATTATAACATAAGAAAAGGGCTTAAGCCCTTAAATATTCTCGTTTCTAATAGTTTCTATTATATTTTGTTTATTTATTTTGTTTATAGAATATTTCATGATAATACTTATTAAAAGCATGACTCCTACAAAACAAATCATAATGGCCATAATTGGAAGTTTAAAAACATCACCTTCAGTTTTTAAAAAGCTAAACATAATATAAGATAGCAAAACGCCAAATATTGTACCAAATAAGAGAGATTTTAGGCCCATAAATAAGCTTTCGAGGCTGATTAGACGATTAAATTCTCTTTTAGTCATTCCAATTGATTTAAGCATAGCAAACTCACCTTTTCTTAACGCCATATTAGTAGTAATTGTATTAAAAATATTGGTAATGCCAATTAGAGTTATAACGATTATAAAACCATATAAGAATATACCTACTAAAGTATAAAAATTATCCATCATTTGTTTATATTCTTCACTATTATCTAAATAATAGTCTTGGTCATTTAATATCTCATCAATTTCATCTTGGACTTTACTTGCATTAAGAGCCAAATAATAGATTGAAACATTTGTAGGACGACAATGATTATCAAAGTACTCATCACTAACAAAAATTTTACTGCTATTTACACTATTTTTAAAGCCAAATGGTAATTCTTTTACAACTTTAGCAATTTCTATATCAACTAAGGTATCGTTCATATTGCCAGATATTGTATCACCTGCTTTATAATCAAAGACATTATAATAATGATCTTGATCTTTATTAGTTGTAGCATTATATTCCTTAATTAATATGTTATTAAATAATATTCCTTTATCTTTTACATCATTATAATTTAATCCTAAACTTTCAATATATTTTTGATATTCCTCATTTCCAATAGCAATTACAGAAACGCCATAAGAATCATTTTCTTCTTTATTATATTTAGTTTTAAATTCTTTATTAAATCTTGGATTATTAATTTCGATATAATCATTTCTTTCTATTGTAAATTCTTTGATATTATCAAGTTTAGTTGTACTAATGGCTAAAGCATTAACATCAGGATTATCATCACGAACTGTTAAATATAGATTATATTCATTATTTTTAAATTCTTTTTTAACTTCATCATAAGCCATATTCATAAAAGAAGATAAAGCAATAAAGATAGTCACGGAAACAATTATTGAAATAACCGTTGTTCGATATTTTCTTTTATTTCTTTTTAAATTTTTATAAGAAATATCTCCCCCAATGCCAAATAAGTTATGAACTATTTTAGAACCTTTTACTTTTTTACTTGTAAGTTTAATATTTGCACTATTTCTAATAGAATCAATTGGTGATACAATACTAGCTTTTCTAGCACTATTAAAGGCTGATAGATAAAGAGTTATTATACCTAAGATAGCAGAAATTAAAATAGCACTCCAAGAGAAAGAAAAGATTAAGCGCATTTCTTCACTAGCAAAGAAATCTTTCATAAAATAATTACAAACGATAATTAAAATATAAGAAGCAAAGATACCGGATAAAATACCTAAAGGAATACCAATTAAGCCTAGTATACTTGCTTCATAAAAAACATTTTTCTTAATTTGTTTTTTAGTTGCCCCAATACTTTTAAGCATTCCATATTGTTTAATTTTTTCCGTAATCGAGATATCGAAACTATTTTTAATACAAAAGACAGATGTAAAAATTATAATTAAAATAACGATCATTATAACTGTAGATAAGCTACCAACAGTCTCATTACTTAAGGGGTTATTTTCTAAAGCAATTAAATAAGAATTTAAATCATAATGATATTTAGCTTTATTTACTTCCTTTAATATTTTATCAAACTCTTCACTAGCAGGAACACCACCTTTTAAATATTTATTAAAAGTATCTTTATCAACTTCTAAAATACTAGCCGTAACATCTATATAATTATTACTGCCCTTTTTATTATAACGAGCAAAAACATCTATTAAGTCGTCTTTTTCAAATTCATCCATATAAGTAATAAATGTATATCCTGGTGCATCATATGGTTCAATACTTGTTGAAGGTCTTTCGATAATGCCCACAATTTTATAAGTTATTTCTTTAGTTTCAATTAATTTTTCTGATGCAAAATCTATATCATCATCTTTTTGATAAGGATTATTTTGATTTAAAGGAATGCCATCAATACCTACTCTTTTACCTATGGCAAGAGTTATGGTATCACCAACATTAAAAGTAATTCGTCCATTAGTTTTTAAATGAGTAGGTATAACTATTTCATTTTCTTTTTCAGGTAACCTTCCACTTACTAAATTTATAGCTAAATTAGCAAAAGAACTTTTAGTAAAAGCTTTGACAAAGGCATAAGGTTTATACTCATTTTTGGAATCTTTTAAATTAGCATAACCAACATTTTTCGTAACGTATACTTCTTCAATTCCCCGATTATTTTGAATAGTTTTGATGTCACTTGCTAATACATTATAGAAAGAGGCATGATAATTACCCTTTTCTTCTGTTTCAAATTTAATTAAAGAGGCAATGCCACTTGCATACATACTGGAAACTGCACAAATAAGAGCAACAGATAAAATAATACCAATTATTGTTACAATTGTTCTTTTTTTATTCAAAAGTAAATTTTTAATTGTTAATTTATTTAATAAATTCATTTTATACCTCATTAATGATTTTGCCATCTTCAATTTTAATAATACGATCTGCTGAGGCAGCAATTTCCATATTATGAGTTATCATGATAATGGTTTGTTTATATTCTTTATTAGTTTTTTTAAGTAAAGCGACAATTTCATCGCTTGCTTTACTATCAAGATTACCCGTTGGTTCATCGGCTAAAATAATTGTCGGACTCGTTATAATTGCCCTTCCAATACTTGTTCTTTGTTGTTGGCCACCAGAAAGCTCATTAGGCAAATGATTACGACGATTGTTTAAACCTAAGATATCTAATAATTCATTTAATTTTTCTTTATCTACTTCCCTATTATCTAGTGATAATGGTAAACAAATATTTTCTTCGACATTTAAAATGGGAATTAAATTATAAAATTGATAGATTAAACCTACTTGTCTTCTTCTAAAAATAGCTAGTTTATCATCATTTAAGGAAAAGATATCTAATCCATCAATATAAACTTTGCCACTTGTTGGTTTATCAACACCACCGATTAAATGGAGTAAAGTTGATTTTCCTGAGCCAGATGCTCCGACGATCGCAACAAATTCACCTTTTTCAACCGTAAAAGAAACATTATCTAAGGCCACAACTTTAGAATTTCCTTTACCATAAATTTTTGTTAAATTTTCCACTCTTAATATTTCCATAAAAATCTTCCTTTCCCCATCATTATATTACATCATAAGTTACAACTAAGTTACAAAATTAAAAAAATATCAATTTTTTGAACTGATATTTTTAATATTTATTTAATATTTTTATTTTCTTCATACGAAGAATTTACTAATTCATCTAATACCATGTTTAATCTTTCTTTAAGTACTAATAATGATTTACGATACATACTTCGGCATTCTGTTTCAGAAACTTTAAAAAACATTGCTATATCTGTAATATTAAAACTTTTATTGTTTAAATAACACACTATATTAAAAGATAAAATTAGGGCCTCTTTAAGTGAATAATCATTTAAAAATTGCGTATAATAGGGAGATTTCAATAGTTCAATAGCTTTAACATAATATTTTTGCAATTCTGATTCATTAAAAATATGGCTATCTTCAATTACTTCTTCTTTTAATGGAATAATCTCGGGATGATATACTTGAAGATAATCCTTAACCTCTTTTGTTAAAGAAAAGAAATGGTACTTTCTTCTGACTTGATAATTTAATAAGCCATTATTTTGCATTTTTTTAACAATATTAGAAATACTAGAACTAGAGCTATTTAATAATTCAACTAATTCACTAGCACATAATTTAGATTTTTTTTGATACAGTAATAGAATTATTTGACTTTGAGACTTAAGTCTTAATGCTTTTTCAATCACTTGATTCATAGTATTTCCCCCCTTTTTTAATAATTTAATATTATAATATTCTTTTTTCATTTGTCAATAAATATTAAAGCATTCAAAAACATCAAAATTTGATGTTTTTTTGTATTTTAATTTCTTTCACGTTTAATTGTATTTCCTTTGACTTGTTCATCATATTTTTTGAGAACATCTTCAGATGCTTCAGTTCTAAGAGAAAGCATAGTATTATATATATCTTTAAAAACTTTACTCATTGTACCTTTATAATTTTCTAATCTTGTTTCTAATTCTTTTTCTTGAACTTCTAAATTTTGTTCAATTTCTTTAGTCATCATTTTAGTATTACCCGCTCTAAAATTACCGCTCAAACCAAAAGAATCAAATTCGCCAGTATAATCTTCGCCATTAAAAGTACCATTAAAAATAAGAGGGGCACTAATCTCGATAGAAGTAAGTTTATTTAAAAATATTGCTTTTCCTTCATGAAATATACCAAAGATAAATCTATCTAACTTATATTCACTAAAAGGATCAACCACTAATCCTTCAAACCAACCATCTTCTTCTAATAAAATTTGGCCTTCCCATATATTCTTTTCATCAAAGTTCCAATCATCTACATCATTTGAGGTATTCCAATACCCTTTAATATCCATTAATTTTGTCATATTAATTCTCCTTTATAGTTGTTTATTTTAACATATTTAGTAAGACTTGTAAATCTTTAGTGCAAATCTTTATTAAATTTCCCTTTTACAACTACATATGGTTGTTGTCTATGTTCAATTGGTAAAAAGCGATCATCAAACCACATCTTATAAAATTTAAAAGCACTAAAATAGGTATAACCATCTACATAATCGTCTGTATTATCCGAAGAATCAGCAAATATTAAAATATCATTTAAATATTCCCCATTTTCAGTTCTATTATCATAACCTATAATAACTTGATAATGACCACCATAATATACGCTTTCGACTAAAATAGGATAACCTTTTTTCAAATTAGATATTACAAATTCTTTAAATTCTTTCATAGTGCCAAAGCATTTACCATCAACTGTTTTAGGTTGCTCGATACTAGTTTCTATATCAAGATGTATACAACTTTATTTAATCAATTTTTTACAGGAATTGGGAAAATTATTTTGATAACTCTGACAAGTTAAAAACATTGAACTAAATGCGAAAGCTATTTTTTCATTTTTACTACCACTTAAACAAAAACAAATAGGACATAAAAATTTGTTATTAAATTCTCGATTAGGATTTTGATAGAACTTAATAGAAAAAGTATTATTTTGAAATGTAATTATTAATTTATTTGCTTTCTCGGAAATTCCATAATCTTCACTGTCCCATGTAAAAGTATTATTAATTAGTGTTTTATTATAGGGATCATCATATTTTTGGATAGTGTTAAACAATTGCTGCATCTGAGAAAATAGAAAAGAATCATCTTCAGTCACATTAAATTCGTTATGTTCATCATAATTTAACATAATCCAATAAAAATCAGCTCCACCATATTGCATTAGAAACCTTTGCTTTTTATCATTTGTTAATTCAATTTGGCATCTTTGATTATTATCTTCTATTTTATTAATCTCCATTAAAAAAATCACTCCTTATGTATATTATTAAAAACAATATGTAAATATATCAATTTCAACTATAAATATCATATCAAAATTTCAAACATTTTAAAACTCAAACTATAAAGTTCGAGTTTAGTATCTATCTGGTGTCCCAGGCGAGAATCGAACTCGCAATTAGGCTTTAGGAGAGCCCCGTTATATCCATTTAACTACCAGGACAGATATTTATTTTAACATATTTGTTAAAATAAATATTGGTTTTAATTAAATTCTTTTTGCATTACTTCAATAATATCATCACAAATTTGAGTTATATAATCAATATCTTTTCCTTCAAGCATTACTCTAATTAAATTTTCCGTTCCACTTGCTCTTACAAGAATTCTACCTTCACCATTTAACTTTTTATTACACTCTTCAATATAATCCATAATTACTTTATTCTCTTGATAATGATCTCGATTTTCTTTAGAAACTTTTAAATTTTTTAAAACTTGAGGATATGTTTCCATAACACTAGCCAGTTCTTTTAAACTTTTTTTTGTATGAATCATGACATTTAAAACTTGTAAAGCAGTTAGTTCACCATCCCCTGTTGTAGCAAATTCTTTAAAAATAATATGACCACATTGTTCTCCACCAATTATATAATCATTTTGAAGCATATTTTGTAAAACATAGCGATCTCCTACTTTAGTGGCTTCAAAATTAATTCCTTCTTTTTCACAAAATTTTACTAAACCTAAATTGGACATAACGGTTCCTACAATAGCATTATTTTTTAGACTCTTATGTTCTTTTAAATATTTGCCACAGATAGCTAAAATTTTATCACCATCAACTAAATTACCTTCATTATCAACCATTAAACACCTATCAGCATCACCATCAAAAGCAATACCACAATCAAGGTGATTATCAATGACATATTTTTGTAAAACCTCTAAGTGAGTTGAACCAGCATTTAAATTAATATTGTAACCATCTGGTTCATTATTAATTATTTTAAAGTTAGCATTTAATTTATTAAATAAAACTTCGGCTGTTTTATAAGATGCCCCATTAGCAGTATCTATTCCTATTTTTATTCCTTTTAAATCACTATTAATAGTACTTACTAAATAATCAGTGTAATCATCAATGGCTTTTTCTTCAAAATGATACATCCCTACTTCATTTACATGATCATTTTCTTTAAAGGAATTAACAAGGCTTTCTATTTTCTCTTCTAATTCATCTGCTAATTTATAACCATTTTCATTAAATATTTTAATACCATTATATTCACTTGGATTATGACTAGCAGAAATAACAAAGCCACCATCGGCATGATATTTTTTAATTAAATAGGCAACAGCAGGTGTAGGTATAACTCCTAAATCAATAATATTAGCTCCTTCTGATAAAACACCACCAGCAAGTGATAAACGAAGGGCATCTTTAGAAATTCTTGTATCACTTCCAATTAAAAGAGTTAAATCTTTTTTATTTTTTTTCATTACTTTAGCAGTACTTGCTCCGATACGCATTGCTAAAGATACAGTTAGTTCACTACCAACTATACCTCTTGCCCCATCGGTTCCAAATAATTTTCCCATTTTATAAAGTCTCCTTACTTACGATATTATCCATACTTTTAACGATGGAATTACTAGGAATTACTCCTCTTACACTAGTAAGAGGATAAATATTAGTATTAGGTAAAATAATTGTTCCGGGATTTAAAACGGAATTACAACCTACCTCAACATTATCTCCTAAAAAAGCTCCAATTTTTCTTAAACCTGTTTCGATTTTTTCATTACCATTTTTAATAATAATATCTTTTTTATCACTTTTTAAATTAGAAATAATTGATCCTGCCCCTAAATGGCTATGCGCACCTAAAATAGAGTCGCCAACATAACTAAAATGAGGAACTTGAACATTATCAAAAAGAATAGCATTTTTAATTTCACACGAGTTACCAAAAACTGTGTTTTTTCCAATAATGGCACTTCCTCTTACAAAGGCATTACACCTTATCTCGGCTCCATCATCAACAATACAAGGGCCATTAATTTCAGCACTTTTACTTACTTTGGCATTTTTATGAATCCAAATATTTTCACCTTTTAGTTCATAATCACTATTTAATGTACTTCCTAACTTAATTATATATTCTTTAATATCTTTTAAAACTTCAAAAGGATATTTATATGACATAATAAAATCATAAGCTATACTTTCGCAACTTTTAAATAAATCTTTTGTTTTCAAATATTTCACCAATCCTTTGTTGTATACCTATTATATCAAATGCCAAGAAAAAAGAAAAGATTTCTCTTTCCTTTAATCTTTGACTTTAAAAATCATCGTAAAGACAAACGAGAAGACAACAACACTAACTATGGCAATGCCCGATGAACATAAAAGATTAGAAAACAGCCCTAATATGCCACCTTCAGCATAGCCAGCAATGCCAGCTGAGTATAGCATATGTCCAAAATTAGCAATTAAGACAGTTGCTCCTGCGCCACACCAAGCCACAATTTTATCATATATTCCGAAAAATGAAAGTAATGCTCCAATCACAGTAACAGCACTAGTAATATGACCTGGTGTTAATTTTGTATTATCTAAAACAAGCTCGCAAATAAGACAAACTGTACCAGCAAATAAGAATGCTTTAAGATACATTATAAGACCTCCAAACTAATGGCATGTGCAATAGCGGGAATAGGACTTTTTTGATTAACAAAAGTTTTACTATGGAGAGCACCAGTTCCAATAATTAAGATTTTTTTATACTTACTTAAAGGAATGATTTTATTAAATAAAACTAATGGTAGGCAAGCAGGTCCTGAACCACCAGCATATGTTTCTTGACTTTTTAAATATAATTCGCAGCCGGCATCTAAGTGATTTTTAATTTTTAAATTATATTTTTTTAAAGCATATTCTTTGAAAAGATTACTACCAATACATCCTAAATCACCAGTTAAAATTAAATCATAGTAATCAAGATTTCTTTTTAAATCATTTAAATGTTCATATAATGTTCTAGCAGCAGCCGGAGCCATAACTGCCCCCATATTATTGGCATCTTTAATTCCCATTTCAGTAACTTTACCAATAGTAGCAGATTCAATTTTTATTTTACCTTCTCCTTCACCAATAATGGTACTAATGGAAGCCGTTGATGTAAATGTTGCAGTATGAGGTCTTGGAGCACCATATTCAATTGGATATCTAAATTGTCTTTCAGCTCCTAAATTATGACTACTAGTAACACTTAAGGCTTTTTTCATTCCTTTATCATTTAGAAAAGCACTACTAATTATTAAACTTTCAGGGAATGTAGCACAAGCACTATATATTCCTAAAAAAGAAATAGGAATATCCATCGCCGCATAGTTAGAAGCCGTTATTTGATCTAATAAATCACCACCAACTAAAATATCAATATCATTATTAGATAAATGATTTTTTTCCAGAATTCTTTCAATAACTACTCTTTGCATTTTAGCTTCTGCTTTTTCAAAAGTCTTTTCACCATAATAATAATCATCCATTTTAAGATCTATTTCTTTAAGACGACTATTGCTTTCTAAAGGTCCAGTTATTGTAAACCAATCTTTTAAATAAATATTATTAAACTTTAAACTAGCCATATAATACCACCTTTAAAACACATAAGAAGAATGCACTAAGAATGCCATATAAAATAACGGATCCAGCTAATTTAAAAATATTGGCTCCTATACCTGTAACTAGCCCATCTTTTTTATAATCAAGGGCAGCACTTTGAACACTATGAGCAAAACCAGTTGTTGGTATAATAAGGCCACATTTTGCTTTGGTAACCCAGTTGTCAAATTTGCCAAGCGCAGTCATAAATGTTGCAAAAAGGATTAGAATAAATGATAGCCAAGCATAAGAATCAACACGAGCAAGACCAAATGATTCCATTAAAATATTGACAATAACTTCGCCAATAAAACCAATTAAGCCACCGATCAAAAAAGCTACAATAGCATTTCTAAATTTAGGTTCTTTTGGCGATAGTTCTTTTACTAATTTCTGATATTCTGTTTTATTCATTATTTTTCACCATTTTTATTATGATAAAAAATAATTTAATTTATACTAAACACTTAAATATTCTCTTAATTTATCAATGCTTTTCTTTTCATATCTAGAAACCATTACTTGGGTCATATTTAATTTTTTAGCTACCTCGCTTTGAGTTAAATCTTCAAAATATCTTGATTTTATGATCTTCTTTTCATCATCAGTTAAGACTTCAAAACTATCATCAATTAATATTTTAGTATCTAAATCTTCACTTTTACCTAAACATTCATACATATCTTTATCATCTTCATTTTCACTATCTAAAGATAAAATTAAAGAAGCGCTACTACAAGCATATTCAATATCATCTAAACTTAAATTTAAAAATTCGGATAATTCTAGATTACTTGGTATTTTACCTATCCTTTGAGCTATACTATATCTTGCTTCTTCAATCTTTTTATATAAGTTTAAAATATCTTTACTTACTTTAATATTTTTATTACTTGATAAAAGATACATTTCGCCAAAAATATAATCATGAGCATAAGTAGAAAATTTAGTATTTCCATTATTACGATAATTTTTTAAAGCTTTTAAAAGTCCCACTACTCCAGCTTGAAATAAGTCATTTTTATCAATGCCATAAAAATGACTAGCTAACTTCCAGATCATTTTTTCATTATCTTTTATTATTTTATCATAATCCATCCTTTTACACCCCAATTAAATCTATTATCTCCCCTTCCGAAGTCTTAGTTTTAAGATGTAGGTGTTTAAGTTTTAACTCAAATTCTTTTTTTAAGCCACATAAATATAATTTTCCTTTGTTGCACTTAACCATACATTTAGTATTTAATAAGGCATTTATTCCAGCGTCATCAATTTCATTTAATTCATTTAAATTAATGATAACATTTTTTAAATGATGTTTTTTAATTACTGGGATAATATAGTTATTTATTTTATAACTATTCTTTCTTGTTAATTCACCATTTAATCTTATAAAGAATATTCCCTTACTATATTCTAAATCCATTTTTAACATATATTCACCTGCTATTATAATATAGAACATATTTTTATTATTTTAAACAAGTTCGACAAATGATAGCAAAAGAAGACAAAAAAAAGAAAGAGATTGCTCTCTTTCCAAGGATTAAGTCTATGAAGGTTTTTACGAGTTTTCCTTCTCGGCTCTTTATGCTGCAATTATAAATGGATCTATCGACGTACCAGTACCACTAGAGATAAATACACTTGAGTAAAGATAGAAGACCGGGCGAACCGAAAGGTCGTCGCTCAAGAAGTAATGGTACATGTTCCCATACGAAAGAACAAACCACGCAAGGTAACCACTGAAAGAATTGTAACCATATTGCACCATTGTCCAATCAGATTGGTAATCATCATTTTTTCCATTTTGACTTATATGAAGCCAACCATGAACACAAGATGTACTCGAAAAACAATTTGTATTCGATGAATCCGATCCACCTCCTGCGTATGAATAGTAATAATCACTTACGTACATAAGTCCCACGGCTGCTTGTATTTTTGAAGTCCATAAGGTTGCACCTTCATTAATGTTTTGTTGTACCGCTTGGTGTCCTGATTCTATTTTATATATTTCATCAGCAGTCTTATCTATATTTTCATAATAAATTCCTCCATATAACCATTCATGATTCCTTTCTATTTTGTTATACCAAGTAGTATTATCAGTTGTTTTTATATATTGTACATTACTTGTTGTACTATTTATGAATAAATTGGTATTTCCAGAAGTTCCTTGTGCACTTCCTGATCCTTGTCCATTTAATCTTTTATATATATCAGAATTTGGCCATGTTGTATTTGTCGTCTCAGTTTTATGCCATCTGTAACGATAATTCTCTCCTTCCCTTATAGCTGTATTTTTGATAAGTTTCATTTGACCATCTTGTGTTATCCCTATTATTCTGTACATATAATCATCTGTTTCACTACACTTACTTGTTGTTCCAAAACATATATAATTATTTACATTTCCTTTTGTCCCCACAAATCGGAACATATCACCCAATAAATTAGTCGACAAGCCTTTAGGCCTTAATTGACTACTCAACAATTCCTTAGCTGTTCCTTTAAATTCTACTTTTTTTGTTGTTACACTTATCGAATTACTTGTACCCTTCCTTCCTGATCCATCGGTTGCTACTCCAGTTATAGAATATATTGTTCCATCTTTTAAACCACTAAATGTACATGTATTAGTTCCATTGTATGAACCATTTACTGTTGTTCCATTTCCTACTGCTGTACACGTTACACCTGATATTCCATTAGAATCACTTGCATTTACTGTTACTGTTATACTTGTTTCTGTTGCTGTTCCATTACTCAATGTTATTGTTGGATTTTGTGTGTCTAATATTATCGATTGAGTTTTACTTCCTACATTTCCTGCTTTATCTTTCATACTTATTGTTATTGGATGATTTCCTTGTGTTGCTCCTATTACTACTGTGCTAGTTACTGTCGCTGCCGGAATTAAAGTATAACTACTACAACTATTTCCATCTACTATACAATATCCTTCCATATTTGTTTCTGTTATAGTTGATGTATAATTTACCGTTGTTGTATGTGTATATCCATTTGTTGCTACAAATGGACTTGCATTAGTTCCTGTTAATGTTAATGTTTTTATTACTGGTGGTGTCCTATCTACTGTTATTTTTGTTGTCTTTGCTGATGATACATTTCCTGCTTTATCTTTTAATTGAATTACTACTGTTTTTAAACCTTCTCCTGTTGGTAATGTTATACTTCCACTCTTTACTACTGCTCCAACTGGACTACATGTTGTTCCATTTGCTACACATGCTTTATCTACATCTGTATCATCCCACGTCGCACTCCATGGTATTTGATATGCATAAGTATAGCCATTATTTAATGTTTCATTTTGAGCTCCTACTCCGTTTAATGTTAATGTCTTTACTACCGGTGCTGTTTGATCTACTGTTATTGATTTTGTTGAATTATTTGTCGTACTTGATATATTATTCGCTTTATCCTTTAGGTATACATATATTGCCTTTAATCCTTCTGTGTTTGTATATGTACTATTGGATATGGTGAAAGTTTTACTTGTTTTAGTTGATTCATCTAATTCTATCCAACTACATCCACTACTTGTATTACTATTACTTAAGCAATATTGTACTACATCATTATCTCCCCATGAAAATGTATATGTTAACGTTTTATTATATGTATAGCCATTAGTTAAATTATTACCATCTTTATCTTTTCCGGTTATTCCAAATGTATTTACTGTTGGAATCGTACTTTCTTTATCAAAATATATTTTACAATACATACTTTTTTGACTTGTTACTATGATACTTCCATCTATTACGCCATTTGTTAAACTTTGTTCTACTGCATTAGTTAATTTATTATTATTTCTATATTCATAACATTCTGTTTTTGTTGTATTTAATAGATATCCTGTATCTGGAAACTTATCTGTTTCTGTATAATTTTCTCCACTTTCTTGTAAATATATTCCAAATTCTTTTCTTTCTACTTCTGTTTCTTCTATTTCATTATCATCCATTTTATATGAATAACTCTTATTCCATGTTAACAATACCATAGATATTGTTATTATTATTAACATTATTGTTTTCTTTTTATTCTTCATAGATATTCGCTCCTGTTATTGCGACATTATTGTCGTATTTAAAATATAACATATTAATAGTTCAATGTCAATGAAAAATACGGCATATCTGCCGTTGGAAAGAATTATTAACTATGACATAATTGCCGTAGGTGAGATAATGTTTAAAGAATATAGAAAAGCAAAAAAATATACTCAAGAACAATTAGCAGAAATTACTGAAGTCGACACAAGGACTATACAAAGGATAGAAAATGGTGAGAGAAAGCCTTCGATGGACACTTTTAAAAAATTGGTTAAAGCATTAGAAATTAAAGATAAAGATATACTTGAATATATAAAAAAATCTTAAATTATATTTAACATATAAGAAAGTAAAACTTATATGTTTTTTTATATTATAAAATAAGAAAGAGATTGCTCTCTTCCCAAGGATTAAGTCTATGAAGGTTTTAACGAGTTTTCCTTCTCGATAGATTATTAGCTAATAGGGGCAACTATAAATGGTGAAGAAGACGTTCCGCTGCCCTTACTTATTTTAACTTTCTCTGTGGAAATATAGAAGACAGGTCGGAAATGCTTCGATTCTCTCATCTGACCTCTAGATAAAAACCCACGGACGATGTAAAAAACATTATACCATTGAATATCATCGTAGCCAAAAGCAGTCATTGTCCATTCCCCATCAGAAAATTGCGTAGAATCTAATAAAGAGTTATCAATAAATAACCAACTTGATTCACATTTCGAAGCTGAATTACAGTTTGTATTCGAAGAATCATTTGAGTTATTTAGACTATAAGAATATAGGTAGTCATGGACGTACATTAAAGCAATTTTACTGGTACTTTCGAGTGTCCATTTGCCGACTTTCCTACTCCCACCGTCCTGACTGTAAACTTCTACTTGGCCACTTTCAATTTCAAACCATTGATTAGCTGTTAATTCGCTGTAAGAAATTCCATCGAGGGTAGACACTTCCCCATATAGCCATCTTTTTGTCTCTATTAATTCACTCCACCGTTTTGAACTGCCTGGCGTTGTTCCTCCCAAATATTCCGATAGAAACGAACCATTTAGTTCATTAATCATATTTGATGACGCCCAAAGATCATTTTGATAGTAACCACCTCCACCTGTATCGCAATCTTCACAGGTCCATATGTACTTGGCATAGGCATTATTTTTTATAAGTTTTAATTGCCCATCTTCTGTTATACCTATTATTCGATACATAAAATCACTCGATGGTGAGTTACAATCCGTATCTACATTACTATAGCCAAAACATATCCAGTTATCTACAGTATCTTTTGTACCTACAAATCTATACATGCCTCCAAGTAACTTTTCACTTATCCCTTTTGGTACCACACCTAACACTTCTTTTGCTTTCTTCTGCCCTGCTGGTAATAATTTATTTGTACTAACATTTATTGTATTAGTTACTTGTCTTCCAGACGCATCTGTTGCAACTCCAGTTATTGTATATTGTGTTCCATCTTTTAAACCACTAAATGTACATGTCTTAGCAGTACTATTATATGTTCCTGTTTTTGTTTCATTATTTC
>CANQZQ010000014.1 GCA_947628375.1 uncultured Bacilli bacterium | reverse complement strand
AACGATCACCCACATGGTGGTGGTGAAGGTAGAGCACCTGTTGGTCGTAAGAGTCCTATGACTCCTTGGGGTAAACCAGCCCTTGGTCATAAAACTCGTAAATCTAAGAAAGCTTCTGAAAAATTAATTATCAGTAGAAAGACGAAATAGGAGGATAATATGGCAAGAAGTTTGAAAAAAGGACCTTATGCTGAAGAATCTCTTTTAAAAAAGGTTCAAGATTTAAATAAAGAAAATAAGAAAACAGTTATTAAAACTTGGTCAAGAAGAAGTACTATTTATCCTGATTTTGTTGGCCATACAATTGCTGTACATAATGGAAAAGATTTCATTCCAGTTTATATAACTGAAGAAATGGTTGGCCATAAACTAGGAGAGTTTTCTCAAACTCGTAAGTTTACTGGACATGCTGGTGGAGGTAATAAATAATGGAAGCTTATGCAATTCATAAAGGCGCTATTATTAAACCACGTCTTGCTCGTATGACTATGGACTTAGTTAGAGGCAAAGATGTTGAAAGTGCTAGAAATATACTAGAAACCACAAATACAAAAGCTAGTAGAATGATCCTTAAAGTATTAAATTCTGCTGTAGCTAATGCTGTTAATAATAATGGCATGAATGAAAGTGATTTAGTTATTAAAGAATGTTTTGTTAATCCCGGAAGAGTTTTAAAAAGAATTCAATTTGCATCACGTGGAAATGTTGATAGACATGATAAAAGAACTAGTCATATTAAAGTTGTTGTTACTGATAATAAAGAGGAAGGAGATGCTAAGTAATGGGACAAAAAGTTAATCCAGTCGGTTATCGTTTAGGTGTTAACAAAGATTGGGATTCAAGATGGTATAGTAAAAAAGATTATGCTACATATCTAAATAAAGATATTAAAATCCGTGAATATATTTTAAAAAATTTAAAAGATGCATCAATTTCTTCTGTTATAATTGAAAGAAAGAAAAATAAATGTGAAGTAACAATTAGAACTGCTAAACCAGGTGTAATAATTGGTCGTGGTGGTGAAGATATTGAAAAACTTCGTAAGAAGGTATCAGCATTAGTTAATGAAGAAGTATTTATTAACATTGTTGAAGAAAAGAATCCTAATTTAAATGCTAAATTAGTAGCAGATAATATTGCAATGCAAATCGAAAATCGTGCTCCATTTAGAGCAGCACAAAAAAGAGCAATTAGAGATACTATGAAAGCTGGTGCTAAAGGAATCAAAACATTAGTATCTGGAAGACTTAATGGTGTTGAAATGGCTCGTAGCGAAGGATATACAGAAGGAACTGTTCCTCTACATACTATCCGTGCTGATATTGATTATGCTCAAAGTGAAGCTAATACTACTTATGGAAAAATTGGGGTAAAGGTATGGATTTATAAAGATGAAATTCTACCTAGTAAAAAAAGTGTTAAAAAGGAGGCGACTTTAGATGTTAATGCCAAAGAGGACTAAATATAGAAAGTCGCATAGATTAACATACGATGGTCATGCAAAAGGTAATACTACTCTTACTAAAGGCGAATATGGACTTGTAGCTCTTGAAGGTGCTTGGGTATCTGCTCGTCAAATTGAAGCAGCTCGTATTGCTATGACTCGTTTTATGAAACGTGGTGGTAAAGTATTTATTAATATTTTCCCACACTTACCTTTAACAATGAAACCTCTTGAAACTCGTCAAGGAAAAGGTAAAGGTAACGTTGAACAATATGTTGCCGTAGTTAAAGAAGGTAAAATTATGTTTGAAATTAGTGAAGTAGATGAAGCAACTGCTAGAGAAGCTCTACGTCTTGCTTCTCATAAACTTCCAATCAAATGTAAATTCATTAAAAAGGATGGTGAATAATAGTGGATATTAAAGAAATTAGAAAATTATCTGATGCTGATTTAAAGAAAAAGATAATTGAAACTAAAGAAGATTTATTCACAAAAAGAATGCAACAAGCAAATGGCACTTTAGATAAACCACTTGTTTTAAGAGAACTTAGAAGAAATGTTGCAAAAATGAAAACTGTTCTTAGAGAAAGAGAATTAGATGGAGGTAATAAGTAATGGCTAAAAGAGTTCAAGAATTAGTTGGTAAAGTTGTAAGCGATAAAAATGATAAAACTATAACTGTTTTAGTCGAAACTTACAAACGTCATCCATTATATAATAAACGTGTTAAATATTCTAAGAAATATCATGCACATGATGAAGAAAATAAAGCAAAATTAGGAGATACAGTTAAAATAAGACTTACTAAACCTATTTCTAAATTAAAGAAATATGAATTAGTTGAAGTCTTAGAAAAAGCTGTTATTCTTTAGGAGGTATTACTATGGTTCAAGAAGAAACAAGATTAAAAGTTGCTGATAATACTGGTGCTCGTGAGCTTTTAGTTATTAAAGTTATGGGTGGTAGCAAAGTAAAATCAGGAAATATAGGTGATGTTGTTGTTGGTACTGTAAAAAAAGCTATTCCAAATAGTAATATGCCTAAAGGAAAAGTTGTTAAAGCAGTTATTGTAAGAACTGTTGAAGGTGTAAGAAGAGAAGATGGTTCTTATATTAAATTTGATGATAACGCTTGTGTCCTTATTAAAGATGATAAATCTCCAATCGGAACAAGAGTACTTGGTCCAGTAGCTAGAGAATTAAGAGAAAAAGATTATATGAAGATCGTTTCTTTAGCTCCTGAGGTTTTATAGGAGGAAATATGAAGATTAAAGTTAATGATAATGTTAAAATCTTATCTGGTGAAGATAAAGGTAAAACTGGAAAAGTATTAAAAACTTTAAAAAGCCAAAACAAAGTTGTTGTTGAAGGTATCAATATTTCTAAAAGACATACAAAACCTAGAACAACAAATGATCAAGGCGGTATTTTTGAAATAGAAATGCCAATTCACGTTTCCAATGTTAAATTAGTTGATAAAAAGGAAAAAGCTCCTAAAAAAGAAACTAAAGAAGTAAAAAATACAGAAAAAGTAGTTAAAGAAGAAACAAAGAAGACTACTACAGCCAAGAAAACTACAGCAACTAAAAAAACGACAAAGAAAGCTAGTAAGTAGGTGAGTTATGAGTAATTTTAAAGAATTATATGAATCAAAAATTAAAGCTGATTTAAAAAAAGAATTTAATTATAAAAGTATTATGCAAGTTCCAAAACTAGAAAAGATTGTTATCAATATGGGTGTTGGAGAAGGAAGCCATGATGCTAAATTTATTGAAGCAGCTGTTAAAGATCTAGAACTTATTGCGGGTCAAAAAGCAGTTGTTACAAATGCTCGTAAATCAATCGCTGGTTTTAAATTAAGAGAAGGTAATCCCGTTGGAGTAAAAGTAACTCTTCGTGGTGAAAATATGTATAACTTTATGGAAAAATTAATCAGAGTATCTTTACCTCGTGTTAGAGATTTCCGTGGTATATCTGCTCATGCTTTTGATGGTCATGGTAATTATACACTAGGAATTAAAGAACAATTAATTTTCCCAGAAATTGAATACGATAATGTTTATAAAATTCGTGGTATGGATATTGTCTTTGTTACTACTGCAAAAAGTAATGAAGAAGCATATGCATTACTAAAGGCATTTGGAATGCCATTTAAAGGTTAGGAGTTATTTATGGCTAAAACAAGTTTAAAAGTTAGAAATAAAAGAAAACAAAAATTCTCTACAAGAGAATACACAAGATGTGAAAGATGTGGAAGACCTCATGCAGTCTTAAGCAAATTTAAATTATGTCGTATTTGTTTTAGAGAACTTGCTAACGAAGGAAAACTTCCTGGCGTAAAGAAATCAAGTTGGTAGAAGGAGGAACTAAAGATGTTTGTACAAGATAAAATAGCAGATATGTTAACACGTATTCGTAATGCTAATATTATGAGATATCCAACAGTAGATGTTGTTGGTACTAAAATGACATTAGGTATTGCAGAAATTTTAAAACGTGAAGGTTATATCGAAGATTTTAAATATGAAAAAAGTACTAAGGGTGATACCTTAACATTAACACTAAAATATGGTGCTAAAAAAGAAAGAGTTATTACTGGTTTAAGAAGAATTAGTAAATCTGGTTTAAGAGTATATGCTAAAGCTACTGAAGTTCCTCGTGTTCTTAATGGCTTAGGTATTGCAATTATCTCTACTTCTAAAGGTTTAATGACTGATAAAGAAGCAAGAGCTGCTAAGTTAGGAGGCGAAGTCCTTGCCTATATTTGGTAAGTAATTATGAGTAGAATTGGTGAAAGAAAATTAGTTATTCCTGAAGGTGTTACTGTAACAGTTGAAAATAATGTTGTTACTGTTAAAAGCTCTAAAGGAGAACTTACATTAAATTATAGTAATTTAGTTGATGTTAAAGTTTTAGAAAATACAGTAGTAACTAAACAAATAAATGCATCAAAAGAAGCTAATATGATTCAAGGAACAACAAATTCTTTAATTAAAAGCATGTTAGATGGTGTTTCTAAAGGATTTGAAAAAGGTCTTGAAGCAATTGGTGTTGGTTATAGATTTAATGTTCAAGGAAGAAAAGTTGTTATAAATGCTGGATATAGTCATCCAGTTGAAATTGAAATACCAGAAGGACTTAATGCTGAATTAGTTAGTAATACAGAACTTACTATCAAAGGAATTGATAAACAAAAAGTTGCAGAATTTGCTGCTAATATAAGAAAAGTAAGAAGTCCAGAACCATATAAAGGTAAAGGTATTCGTTATAAAGGCGAAATTGTTCGTCGTAAAGAAGGAAAGAAAGCGGCTTAAGGAGGTAAAATATGATAAGAAAAGAATCAAGAAACGCAATGCGTGAAATAAGACATAAAAGAATTAGAAAAACTTTAAGCGGTACTAAAGAAATGCCAAGACTTAATGTTTTCCGTTCTAATGCAGAAATTTATGCTCAAGTTATTGACGATGAAAAAGGTGTTACTTTAGTATCTTCATCAAGCCGTGAATTAAAGCTTGCTAATGGTGGTAATATTGAAGCTGCTAAAGCAGTTGGTAAAGATATTGCTCTAAAATGTAAAAAAGCTAAAATTAATAAAGTTGTATTCGATCGTGGCGGCTACCTATATCATGGTCGTGTCAGTGCTCTAGCCGATGCCGCTAGAGAAGCAGGATTAGAGATATAAGGAGGATATTATGGATAAAAAAGTTGTTAATAGAAAAAATAACGATGCTAAGAAAAACTTATTAGAAGAAAAAGTTATATCAATCTCTAAAGTAACAAAAGTTACAAAAGGTGGTAGACATTTCCGTTTCAAAGCCGATGTGGCTGTTGGAAATAGAAAAGGTTTAATTGGTATTGGTACTGGAAAAGCTAATGAAGTTTCTGAAGCAATCAAAAAAGCTATCCAAGCTGCTAATAAAAATGTTATCAAAATATCTTTAATTGATAATCGTACTATTCCACATGAAGAAACTGGAAAAGTAGGAAGAAGTGTCGTTTTACTTAAACCTGCTAAAGAAGGTCGTGGAATTATCGCTGGTGGAGCAGCTCGTGCTGTTTTAGAACTTGCTGGTGTTAAAGATATTGTTGCTAAAAGCTTAGGAGCAAATACTCAAATAAATGTTGCCAAAGCGACATTAAAAGGTTTACAAGCTCAAAGAACTCCAGAACATATTGCAGAGCTTCGTGGCAAAAAGGTGGAGGAATTATAAAATGAGACTAGAAAATTTACCAAAATCTAAAGAAACAAAAGGAATAAAAAGAGTAGGTAGAGGACCAGGTAGTGGTATGGGTAAAACATCAACTCGTGGTGAAAAAGGTCAAAAAGCGAGAAGTGGTGCATCAATACCTGCATGGTTCCAAGGTGGACAAGCTCCATTATATAGAAGAATACCTAAAAGAGGATTTAATAATAAAAGATTTAGATGTGAATTTGCTACAATCAATTTAAATGCTCTAGATAAATTCTTCAAAGATGGTGATGTTGTTACTCCAGAAGTTTTAAAGGAAAGAGGAATAATTAAAGACGCACTATGTGGTATTAAAGTACTAGCAAATGGAGAACTAAACAAAAAATTAACTATTAAAGCACATAGATTTTCAAGTAAGGCTGTAACTAAAATAGAAAAAGCCGGCGGTAAAGCAGAGGTGATTTAGATGTTTCGTGGGTTTTCCCAAATATTCTCAAAATCAAATAAGGATTTAAGAAAAAGAATTTATTTTACCCTTTTCTGCCTAGGATTATTCTGTTTAGGAACAACTATTACAGTTCCTTGGGTCGATGGTGTAATTGAAGGCTTAGGAGCCTTAGAAATATTCAACTTAATGAGTGGTGGTGGACTTCAAAATGTATCTATTTTTGCTTTAGGAGTTTCTCCATACATTACAGCATCTATCATAACTCAACTCCTACAAATGGATATTATTCCCTACTTTAGTGAGTTAAAAGAAGAAGGCTATACCGGAAGACAAAAGATTAATAAAATTACTAGATATTTAGCAATTGTATTTGCTTTTGCTCAAAGCTATGCCTTATGTATTATGTATAATAAAACACTTGGCTTAAGTGCTGGTGAAATGGTAGCAACTTCTGTTGTTATGACTGCTGGTACAGCCTTCTGTTTATGGCTTGGTGATGAAATTACTAAAAAAGGTGTTGGTAATGGTACATCAATGTTGATCCTTGCTGGTATCTTATTCAGTATGCCAAGAATATTTATTAATGCTTATAATGGATTTAATATATTAATGTTTATTCTATTTGTCCTTGTCTATATTCTTGTTTTAGTAGGAGTTATTTATACGGAACTTGCTGAAAGAAGAATCCCTATTCAATATGCAAATAGAACTAATAGCGCCTATGGTGCTGAACAAAGTTATTTACCTATTAAGCTTAACTCAGCTGGTGTAATACCTGTAATATTTGCTCAAATTATTTTATCAATTCCATCAACAATTGCTGCATTATTTAAAAGTGATGCCGCCGTTAATTTTATGAATAAATGGATTGTTCCATCATCTAATACTGGAATGATATTATATCTAATATTAATATTCTTCTTTGGTTATTTCTATACATTTATGATGATGAATCCTGATGAAATGAGTAAGAATTTAAATGAAAGAGGTGGCTATATTCCAGGCGTTCGTCCAGGAAGTGATACTTCTAAGTTTATTTCTAATTCGATTAGTAAATTAACTATAGTTGGTAGCATCTTCTTAATGATTATTGCTATCTTACCAACATTAGTATCTAGATTCTCATCTTTAGGATCTGCTATTTCAATTGGTGGAACTGGTATTTTAATTGTTGTTGGTGTTGCAATCGAAACTTATAAGCAAATAGAAAGTAGTCTACTTGCTAGAAGTTATCAAGAAAAAAGGAGAAAATTAAGATAATGAAAAGCGTGATTTTTATTGCTCCCCCTGCTGCTGGTAAAGGTTCTCAAAGTATTAAACTAGAAAAAATTGGTTATACCCATATTTCTGCTGGTGATTTATTAAGAGAAGAAGTTTTAAGAAAAACAGCTCTTGGATTAGAAATTGAAAAGATAATAGCTAAAGGAAACTTAGTAGATGATGATAAAGTTCATGAACTTATCAAAAATAAATTACTAAATACTAAAAAGCCATTTATCTTAGATGGTTATCCAAGAACAATTTATCAAGCTCATTTATTAGAAGATTTATTTAATGAATTAAATATTTCGCAATATGAAGTAATTTATTTAGATGTTACTTTAGAGGAAGCATTAAAAAGAGCGCTTGGACGTCTTAGTTGTTCTTGTGGAGCTTCATACAATATATATAATGAAGATATGAAACCTAAAAAGGCTGGTTATTGTGATAAATGTGGTAAAGAATTAATTAAAAGAACTGATGATAATGAAGAATCTTTTAAAGTTCGTTTTGAAACATTTAAAGAAAATAGTCAACCAATAATAGATTTTTATAAAAATAAAAATAAACTACACATTGTAAGTGCAATGGAAAGTAGTGAAAAAATTGCAGATAGAATTAAGGAAATTTTAAATGATTAGTATAAAAAGTGAAAGAGAAATTGAATTAATGAAACATGCTGGGCATATCAATTATTTGACGCATTTAGAAGTTGCAAAGCATTTAAAACCAGGCATAACTACTAAAGAATTAAATGATATTGCTCATAAATTTATTTTAGCAAATGATTGTCAGCCATCATTTCTAGGATATGAAGGCTATCCAGCAAGTATCTGTATTTCCGTCAATGATGAAGTAGTTCATGGCATACCGGGAAGAAGAAAAATTAAAAATGGTGATGTCGTTTCTATTGATATTGGCGTTCTATATAAAGGATATCATTCAGATTCTGCTAATACTTATATAGTTGGTACTGCATCTAGGGAAGTAGAAGATTTAGTTGAAAATACCAAAAAATCTTTATATGAAGGCTTAAGTGCTATTAAAGCTGGTGCTAAAATAAGTGATATCGGTAGTAAAATTGAAAATTTTGCTAAAAAGAATAACTTAGGAGTTGTAAGAGAATTAGTTGGTCATGGGGTTGGCACAAGCATTCATGAAGAGCCAGATGTTCCTAATTACTATACAAAAGATACTCATGTATTAAAAGAAGGTATGGTAATTGCTGTTGAACCAATGTTAAACTTAGGAACAAGACACATTTATATGGAAGAAGATGAATGGACAATTAAAACTGAAGATGGACTTCCAAGTGCCCATTTTGAACATACAGTATTAGTTACAAAAGATGGATATGTTATATTAACGGGAGAGTGAGAAATTTGACAGATTCCAAAAAAAATAACAATAAAGTTGAATCCAAAAAGAATGATAAAATTGAAGTTGAAGGCAAAGTCATTGAAGTTCTAAAAGGATCTGATTACTTAGTAGAACTTACAAATGGCCACACTGTAAAAGCCTACGTTTCTGGTAAAATGCGCATTAACATGATACGTATTCTACCAGGTGATACAGTTACAGTGCAATTATCGCCTTATGATTTAACACGTGGGATTATAACATGGAATAAAAGATAGGAGAATATATATGAAAGTTAGACCATCAGTCAAAAAAATATGCAAAAAATGTAAAATAATTAGAAGAAATGGAAAAGTTATGGTTATATGTGATAACCCTAAACATAAACAAGTACAAGGTTAGGAGGATTTAAATGGCAAGAATTAAAAATATTGATTTACCAGGAGAAAAACATACTTGTATTGGACTTACTGCTATATATGGTATTGGTCGTCCTTTAGCAAAAACAATATGTAAAGACGCTGGTGTAGAAGAAACTAAAAAAATTAAAGATTTAACCGAAGACGAAATCAATGCTTTAAGAAAAGAAGTAGATAAATATACGGTTGAAGGTGATTTACGTCGTGATGTTCAAATGAGCATTAAAAACAAAATGGAAATTAATTGTTATGAAGGTATTAGACACAAAAAAGGCCTACCTGTTAGAGGTCAAAGAACTAGTAGAAATGCTAGAACTCGTAAAGGTAAAGGTAAAGTTGTAGCTAATAAGAAAAAAGTAGGAAAGTAGGGGACTATAGATGGCTTATAATAGAAGAAAAAGAAAAATTAAAAAGAGTATTCCAGAAGCTGAAGCTCATATTCATGCAACATATAACAATACAATCGTCACTATCTCAGATAAAGATGGTAATGCCATAAGTTGGTCAAGTGCTGGTCGTATTGGTTATTTAGGAAGTAAAAAGAAAACTCCTTATGCTGCTGGACTTACGGCTGAGGCTGCTGCAGCTGCTGCTATTGAACAAGGCGTTAAAAAAGTTGATGTTTATGTTAAAGGTTTAGGACCTGGAAGAGAAAATGCTATTCGTTCACTTCAAAGTGCTGGCTTAGAAGTAACAAGTATTGTTGATGAAACTCCAGTTCCTCATAATGGTTGTCGTCCACCAAAAAGACCTAGAAATTAAAGTTAAGAAAGGGATATTGTATGATGATAAAATTTGAAAAACCTGAATACAAAATTACTGAATACAACGAATCAAATCATTTTGGAAGATTTGAAATGGAACCCCTTGAAAGAGGATTTGGTACTACGATAGGTAATGCTTTAAGAAGAGTATTATTATCTAGTTTACCAGGAAGTGCTGTTACTAGCATCAAAATAGATGGTGTTTTACACGAATTTCAAAAAATTGAAGGTGTAGTTGAAGATGTTACGGGTATTGTTTTAGCAATTAAAGACTTAGTTGTTAAAAACCATACTAATGAACTTAAAACTTTAAGATTACATGCTGATAGTGAAGGACCTGTTACTGCAGGTATGATTGATAAAGATCCTGATGTTGATATTATTAATGAAGATTTAGTCATTTGTAATCTTGTTAAAGGTGGCTCAATCGATATAGAAATGACTGTTGAAAATGGTCGTGGTTATGTTGAAGCCAAAGAAAACAAAAAAAGATTAGAAGATTTAAAAGTTGGAGCTATTGCTATTGATTCATCTTATTCACCAATTGAACTTGTTAAATACGAAGTAGTTGATACTCGTGTTGGTCAAAATGAAAATTATGATAAATTAATTATGGAAATTACTACTAATGGTAGTATGAGTCCTGAAGAAGCTTTAGCCCTTGCTGGTAAAATTCTAGTAGAACATTTTAATATCATTACTGATTTAAATTCTATTAGTGATTTCTCTGGTTTAATGCAAGAGAAAAAAGTTGATACAATTACTAAGACACTTGAAACACCAATTGAAGAAGTTGAATTTAGTGTTCGTGCTTACAATTGTTTAAAAAGAGCGGGTATTCATACCGTTCAAGATTTAGTTGAAAAAAGAGAAGTAGAAGTTACTAAGATTAGAAACTTAGGTAAGAAAAGTCTTAAAGAAGTTCTTGATAAAGTTGCTGACTTAGGCTTATCATTTAAGGAGTAATATTATGGCATATAGAAAATTAGGAAGAGAAACAAGAATTAGAAGAAGCATTTTAGCAGGACTTACTAAAGATGTTATAATGCATGAATCTGTTATTACTACTGAAGCAAGAGCTAAAGAAGTAAGAAAATTTGTTGATAAAATGATTACTTATGGTAAAAGAGGAACTTTAGTTTCTCGCCGTAAAGCTTTAGCATTCTTACATAATGATAGTGATGTTGTTAAAAAAGTTTTTGATGACTTAGCTAAAAGATATGAAAATCGTAATGGTGGTTATACAAGATTAATTAAACTTGCTGAACGCCAAGGCGATGATGCTTTAGAAGTAAAAATTGAATTAGTATAATTAAAGCCTTTATTAGGCTTTTTTCTTTACATTAATTTTTAAACATATTATAATATAGTCTTAAAGAAAAAGGTGATAAAATGACAATAATATCTTTCTTAAATAAAATAGATGAAATTATAGAAAACATGGATTATTATGAAAAGATTGCCTTAACTAATAGAAATAAATTTAATGCTTTAATTAATGTCAAAAATAAGGAAGTAATAAATATTCCCAATAAAATATATGAATATAAATTAGCCATTAAATATATTAAAAAATATGGATTATATGAAACTTTAGAAAAACTTAATAAACTATTTTTTTTAATTAAAAGTGATAATGCTAATAATAGCCTATTAAATGCCTCTTTACTTAGAATAATTATGATAATAGAAAATATTTATATAAGTAAAATTTACTTCTTACTACCAAGTATTATAGGGATAAATAATGAAGGTAATTTAGATTTATTAAATGATATTGGTAAAAATGAATTAGAAGTAGAATATTTATTAGGTTTAGAAAATTTTGAACAATTAAGCTTCTTTGAAACTAATGAAAATGAAATGATGGCCTCATCTTTAAAAAGAATGGAAAGAATTAGAGTTAATGCCAAAATTAACTTAGAAACTTATCTTATCGAATTTAATTATATTAATGAATTTAATAATAAAGTTAAATTGTTAGAAGAAAATATTCCATTAAATATAAATCATGAGTTAATAATTCTTCTTTTAAAAAGTTGTGATAATATTATTAAAGACTTACGAGTTTATCAAAAAAATAAGAATGAAAGAGTTAGAATTAAAGATAAAAATCAAGGTATTATTGAAGGTTATTAATATATAAAAATTTCTTAAATAAAGTTATCTTTTTTTCTACCCTAAACAATATTTATATGATAAAATATTATTACGTAGAAAAATGTAGTAAGAGGTGTGTTATGGCAAAAGTTATTTCATTAGTTAATCAAAAAGGGGGAGTTGGCAAAACTACAACAAGTATTAATCTTGCTGCAGCTTTAGGTAAAGAAGATAAAAAGGTTTTATTAATTGATTTGGATCCCCAAAGTAACGCTACTACAGGGCTAGGTCTTAATTCTAATGATTTTGAACATGATATCTATGAAGTAATTACTGGTAAATGCAAAATAGAAGAGGCAATTAAAAAAACTAGTTTTGAAAATTTAGCTATTATTCCTGCAACTTTAAATTTAGCTGGTATTGATGTTGAATTTGTTAAAAGAATGTTAGAGGATAATACTTTTCACCAAAATGAACAATTGAAAGTTGCCATTAATGAAATAAGACACATTTTTGATTATATAATTATTGATTGTCAACCATCATTAGGGTTAGGTACAATGAATGCTTTAGTAGCTAGTGATTCTGTTATTATACCTGTTCAATGTGAGTTCTACGCTCTTGATGGAATTACGCAACTTTTAAATTCTATTATTATGGTTCAATCTGGCATGAATCCATCTTTATCAATTGAAGGCGTTCTTCTTACTATGCTTGATGGTAGAACCAATATTGGTTTAGAAGTTATTGAAGAAATTAGAAGATATTTTAAAGATAAAGTATTTAATACAATTATTCCAAGACTTGTAAGATTAGTGGAAGCTCCATCTCATGGAAAACCTATAAATGAATATGATCCAACTAGTAGAGCAACAGAAGCTTATCATAATTTAGCAAAGGAAGTGATTGAAAGAAATGGAGAATAAAAAGAAAGCATTAGGAAGAGGACTTGAACAACTATTTGCCAATAACGTCATTGATTTTGATAACTTTGAAAAAGAAATAGTTACGGAAAATAAAAATGATATCATGCAAATAAATTTGGATGAAATAAGAAGTAATCCTCATCAACCACGAAAAACTTTTAATGAAGATAGTTTACAAGAGCTAGCTACATCAATTAAAGAATTTGGTATTGTTGAACCAGTTATTGTTAAAAAAAGTATTAAAGGTTATGAGCTTGTCGCAGGTGAACGTCGTTGTAAGGCTGCTAAAATTGCCGGTTTAACTACCGTTCCCGCCATTGTTAAAGATTTTACCGATGAAGAAATGATGGAAATTGCTTTAATTGAAAATATTCAAAGAGAAGATTTAAATCCTATTGATGAAGCTAAAAGTGTTTTAAGCATTATTAATTTAAGAGGAATAACTCAAGAAGAATTTGCTCTTAAATTTGGCAAAAGTCGTAGTTATATTACTAATTTATTAGGGCTTTTAAATCTACCAGAAAATATTCAATCAATGGTCATAAATAAAGATTTATCAGCATCCCATGCTAGAGTCTTAAGTAAACTTGAAGATGCTAATCAAATTGAAGAACTAGCAAGAAGAGTAATAAAAGAAAGACTTAATGTCCGTGATTTAGAAAAGTTAGTTAATAATAAAGATATTATTAAAAGAGTTCCTAATTATAAAAATGATTTATATGATCACAAATATAATATGTATGAAAGAGTTATAAGTGATAAAATAGGTAATAAAGTAAAAATAAATAAAAATAAAATAGAAATAACTTTTGATTCAGTAAAAGATTTAGAAAGAATTATGGAAATACTAAATATTTCTATTAGTGAGGATTAATATGGATAAAAAATTTTACCTTAATGATGTTGTTGTTATGCGTAAAAATCATGCTTGTGGTGAAAATGAATGGACTATAACAAGATCTGGGGTAGATGTAAAATTAAAATGTAACCATTGTGGAAGAGAAATAATGATGGATAGATTAGAATTTCAAAAGAAATTAAAGAAGGTGCTAAAAAGTGAAAAAGAAGAAGAAAATTAAGGGACCGATTCATCCTTTAATGACCTATGTTATTATTATAATTATTACAATAATAATAAGTGGTATTTTGCATTTACTTGATTTTCAAGCTACTTATTATCAAGTAAATCCTACAACTTTAGATTTAATTCCTAATACTGAAATTATTAAATCTTTATTTAATTTAAGTGGTATTAAATTTATTTTTAAAAGTACAGTATCTAATTTTGCTAATTTTACGGTTTTATCTAATTTAATTATTCTTCTTATGGGTATTAGTATAATGGATAAAAGTGGTTTCTTACAAACAGCCATTACTTTAACTACTAAAAAACTAAAGAAAAGAACAGTTACATTTATTTTTGTTTTAATGTGTGTTTTAGCAAGTATTTTTGGCGATTTATCTTATTTAATATTTATTCCTCTTGGGGCCTTATTATTTTACTATGGTAAAAGAAATCCGGCGATTGGAATTATTTCATCTTTTGCAGCTCTTTCTTGTGGTAGTGCAATAAATGTTTTATTTACTTCAACTGATTCTAGTCTTTTAAATTATACTCTGCAAGCTATAGAAACTCAAAGATTAGATTATCAAATTAAAACAACGGCTTTTATTTTAATTATGGCTGTGGCAGTAATTTTAGTTTCTTATATAATAACTGTTGTTACCGAAAATATTATTGCCAAAAAATTACCTAAATACGAATTTACAGCCAGTGAACTTGAAGAAGATATTGTTACGAAAGATGAAAAAAGAGGAATGATTTATGCTTTATCAAGTGCATTTATTTACCTAATCATTTTTATATATAGTATTATTCCTAATTTACCTTTAAGTGGTGCTTTGCTTGATAATAATGCCACTAGATATATTGATAAGTTATTTAGTCCTAATGCCTTCTTTAGTGATGGCTTCATCTTTGTTGTTACTCTTCTATTTATTATTTTAGGTTTATTTTATGGTATTGGTGTTAAAACCATTAAAAATCATCATGATTTCTGTGATAATCTAGGTCATTCTTTAGATGGCATTGGTAATATGTTAGTTAGTATTTTCTTTGCTTCAACTTTTATTAGTATTTTTAAACAAACTAACATTGGCAATGTTATTGTTGGTAATATTGCTAGCTTTATAAGTAGCTCTAATACGATGGGTATTCCTCTTATTATTATCATTTTTTTGGGATCAGCTATTAGTACTTTATTTCTTCCATCTAGTATTTCTAAATGGGCTATTTTAGCGCCATCATTAATACCAGTTGCTTATTTATCTGAAATTTCTCCCGAATTTACCCAAATTATTTTTAGATTTGGTGAAGCCGCTACTATGAATATAACTCCAGTTTTAGCTTATTTTATTGTTTACTTAGCATTTTTAGAAAAATATAATCAAGGAGAAGTTAGAATTAAATTAACTGATTCAATTAAATATCAATTACCATATACTATAATTATTGGGTGCACTCTTTTAGTCTTATTAGTTGTTTGGTATGTAATTGGTATTCCAATGGGAATAAGTTCATTCCCTGTTATATCTTAAGGAGGTTTTAAAAATGAGTCTACAAGCAGGTATTGTTGGTCTTCCCAATGTTGGAAAATCTACTCTATTTAACGCTATTACTAAAAAACATATTTTAGCAGCTAATTATCCTTTTGCTACTATTGAGCCTAATGTTGGTGTAGTAACAGTTCCAGATACTAGACTTGATTTTTTAGTAAGTTTATATAATCCTAAAAGTATTGTTCCAACGACATTTGAATTTATTGATATAGCGGGCCTTGTAAGTGGGGCTTCATCAGGTGAAGGACTTGGTAATAAGTTTCTATCTCATATAAGAGATGTTGATGCTATCGTTCATGTAGTAAGATGTTTTGATGATGAAAATATTACGCATGTTGAAGGAGCAACTGATCCTATTAGAGATGTTGAAATAATTAATACAGAGCTTATTTTAGCAGATTTAGAAATTGCTTTAAATAGACTTGGAAAGATTGAAAAAAAAGCGGAAACTACGAAAGATAAAGACGCTATTAAAGAAGTTGAAGTATTAAAGAAAGTTAAAGAAAATCTTGAAAAAAACATTTCTCTTCGAAACGTATCTTTTGATGAAGATGAATTATTACTTTTAAAAAATTTTAATTTCATTACTTTAAAAAAAGTAATTTATGTTGCTAATGTTGATGAAGTATCAGCATCAGTTGACGATAATGATTATTCTTTAAAATTAAAAGAATATGCTGAAAAAGAAAATTCGGGAGTTATTGTTATGTGTGCTAAATTAGAAAGTGATTTAGCAGATTTACAAGATGAAGAAAAAGAAGCGTTTTTAAAAGATGTTGGTATCTCTTCAAGTGGCTTAGATAAATTAATATTTGCTACTTATGATTTACTAGGACTTGCTACCTTCTTTACCTCTGGCTCTGATGAATGCCGAGCATGGACTTTTAGAAAAGGTATGAAAGCTCCCTCTTGTGCTGGTATAATTCATAGTGATTTTGAAAGAGGCTTTATTAGAGCGGAAATCATGAGCTTTAATGATTTATATGATTTAGGTAGTGAATTAAAGGTCCGTGAAAAGGGTAAAATGCGCGTTGAAGGTAAAGATTATTTAATGCAAGATGGCGATATAGTTTATTTTAGATTTAATGTATAAAAAGGAAGATATTATGAAAACATATGGCGAAGTAATAAAAAGAATTAGTGAGATCATTAATTTAAGTAATAGCTTCTTAGAAAAAGAAAATTCTAAGGATAATTTTTCTTATATATCTCATCATTATATAAGTAATGAATATGCAAAAGAATATTTAGATTTATTAGAAACAGAAAGAGTAGTTTATAATTTAATGACTAATCCCAATGCTCCTTTATATAATCAAGAATTAATGAATGAATGTTTAAATCTATCTGATACTAATCCTTTATATAATACCATTTATGAAATGCTTAAATCTTCTTTAGGTAAAAATCCTTTAGAGTTAAAAGAATATAATGGTTATTATGTATTAAAAGATGATTATAATGATTTTTTAAGAATTTGTCATGTTTTAAAAATAGGCCCTTTTAAAAAAGCTAGTGATTTAGAAAAGCATGAATTAGAAAGTAGAATTACTGCCTCTATTAGAATGCGTAAAGAACAAGAAGAAAGAATTAATAAGTATTATCCTCAAAAAGAAGAAAAGATGACCACTTTATTTGAGGAAAAATACGCTAATATTATTCTTCTTGGTATTAATGGTCTTCTTTTTAAAGATATGATTTTAGCTTATCGAAATGAATTATCTTCTTTTGAATATCAATATTTACTTGATGAACTTTATCGTTGGCAAATTATTAAAAAAGAAGATTTAAAAGAATTAACATCACCAGTAAAATATGCTAGTGTAACTGATTTAGTATCTTATTTTGCTCATAAAGAAAACCTAGATATTGATGAATTAAAATTATTAATTCCTGCGATAGGTCAAACTGGCTATAATTATTTGTTAGAAGAGCTTTTGAGATTAAAAGTTATTTCTTTAGATGATTTTATGAGAAATGTCGATTTTATTAACGAACATGAAAAGAAAATAAGCTAAATATAATATATTAGTATATCAAAAATTTGTTTACAATTAACTATATTTTTGATATACTAATACACGAGTAAATTTATTACTCCTTGCTTTTATAAAAAAGCCAAAAGACCATAAGGAGGTGTTAAGATGACTAATTATGAAATTATGTTTATTGTTAAAGCTACATTAGATGAAGCAACTATTAAAGGAATTGCTAAAGATGTAGAAAAATTATTAACAGACAGTAAATCAAAAGTTATCGAATTCAAAGAAATGGGTAGAAAAAAACTAGCTTATGAAATTAATAAAGAAGTTAGTGGTTTCTATTATTTAATTAATGCATCTGCAACTCATGATGCAATTAGAGAATTTGATCGTAAACTTAGAATTAATGAAAACATATTAAGACATTTAATATTAAAAAAAGAAAGTGAGTAAGTATGAATAAAGTATTATTAGTAGGAAGACTTACAAAGGATCCAGAACTTAGAACTACACCATCAGGAATGGCTGTAACAAGATTTACAATTGCAGTTTCTCAAAATTTTACTAATAAAAATGGTGAAAGAGGAGCCGATTTTATAAATTGTAGTGCTTGGGGAAGACAAGCTGATAATATATCTAAATATTGTCATAAAGGTTCTTTAGTGTCAGCTGAAGGTAGAATTAGAACTAGTAGCTATGATGCTCAAGATGGTTCTAAAAGATATGTTACCGAAGTTGTTTGTGAAACAGTTAATTTCTTAAGTAGCAAAAGTGGAAGTAATGAATCAAATAATGATTATCAAGGAAATTTTGAATCAGAAGAAGTATTACCAGTTAATCAAGTGGATAATATGGAAACAGCTGATTTAAGTGAAGATCCTTTCAAAAGTTTTGGCGAAGAGATTACTTTAACTAGTGATGACTTACCATTCTAAAAAGGAGGAATATATAATGGCAGAATTTTATCGTAAAAAGAAGAAAATATGTCAAATGTGTGCTGGTAAAAGCGTTGATTATAAAGATGTTATGATTATTAATAAATATATTAATGAAAAAGGTAAAATCTTACCTAGACGTGTTACTGGAGCATGTGCTAAACATCAAAGACATATTGCTGAACAAATCAAATATGCAAGATTTATGGCTTTAATACCATATGTTAAATAATTCACATTTTTGTGAATTTTTTTATTTCCTGTTACATAAAGCATCTAAAGAAATTTTATAAGCAATACATATTTGCATAGCAAAAGCAGTTAAAATTAAAGTTTTACCTGCTTCATAATTACTTATAACAGATTGAGTTGTATTTAAAAAATGAGCTAAGTCTTTTTGACTAAGCTTATTTCTTATTCTAAACATTTTTATATTTTTACCAATCTTCCTCTTATCCAAAATATTATTATCAAGCATAGTTTTTCTTTTCTTAGATAAGCCAACAACAAAATCCATATTAATATTAAAATAATTACAAAGCTCATTTAATTTTTCTAAAGGAATTAATTTAATAGAACATTCCCATCTAGAATAATTGGATTGAGTAACATTAAGTATATTAGCTAAATCTTTTTGTTTTAAATCATTTTCTTCTCTAATATATTTCATATTCTCAAATAATAGCTCTTTGTTCATTTTTTCACCATCAATTCAAATTCTAAATATACAAATATTTTTAAAAAACATATATTCACAAATACGATATAATATGATACAATAAAATAAAATAAAGAATAGTATATAAATTAATGAACACAATAGTAATGAAATTTGAAAGAGAGAAAGTTTATGAAGAATAAAAAGAATACAATAATGTTAATAATGGTAATAGCAATATCTATGGTATTGTTAACATGGAATAAGAGTTATTCATATAAAATGGATGATAATAAACCAGAAGAAACAGAAGTAGAAAGAAAAGAATTTGGGATATATTTACAAGAAAATGGAACAACATATAAAGAAACTGATACATTTCCAACTCAAGGATATCTGTTAAATACAACAAAAACTGAATGTCATGAATATGGAAATGATAAAGTAATACCTCAAGCAGTAACACAAAGTTTAACAAATGGCGTAATAGATGGAAGTGTCATAGTAACAAGTCAAAAGAGTATGTATTGTAAAATATATTTTGATAAAGATGATATATTACCAACAGTAACTGGATTTTCAATAACAGGAAAAGGTGCACAAAATGAAGAGTTATGGAATGGATATAGTCATTATTCAGAATTAACATATAAAATAGATTGGCAAGATAATGATGTAGCTCAAATATGTTATGGAACAGATGGAAATAGATGTATTGGAGCTTGGTTAGAAGTAAGTAATACTAAAACAATAACAATACCGAATGATATAACATGGACACAAAATGAAGGAACATATACAATATATGCATATATAAAAGATAAAGCGAATAATATATCTAAACCAATATCTCAAACAATAACAATAGATAGGACACCACCAGTAATGAATGTTCCTATTTTGACAGGAACACAAGCGTCATGGTTTATTGTAAATCTTGGATTCACTCATACAACAACGGTAAATTATACTGTAAGTTGGACAGATTCAAATGGAGTAGAGTTATTTTGTGATGAAATAAATGGTGCATGTAATAGTTGGGAAGCAGTAACTGGAGCGAGTAAAGTAGGGAGTATAGTTGTATTACCTGGAGATGGTTTAAAAACAATCCATTTTTGGGTAGCAGATAAAGCAAGGAATATAGGTTATACATCAGGAACAATAACATTAGATACAACACCACCAGCGGTAAATATAACAGAAAAAAGTAAGACAGA
>CANQZQ010000013.1 GCA_947628375.1 uncultured Bacilli bacterium | reverse complement strand
TATGTAATAAATCATCTATATTTAAATCAAATTTATCACATAAAGCAATAATTTTATCCATTTCTGGATAAGCAGTTGATGACTCCCATTTGGAAATAGCTTGTCTTGAAACCCCTAATTCATCCGCTAACTGTTCTTGTGAAAGATTATGATCTTTTCGCACTTTCTTTAAATTTTCTGAAAATTGATTATTCATATTTTCCCTTCTTTCAAGAGCATTGTATCATTTTCTACTGGTAGCGAACTACCATTTTTCGGTTGTTTTTTGTAGAAACTTAGTTGCATTTAACCAAATTATAACATTATTATTAAAATTTTCCCAAGAAAAAAGCAAATCTTAAAGATTCACTTATAAATCTATTTCTTAATCATTTCTTTTAGTTTTTTATTAGATCTAACTATCATATAGATAGACATAGCTGTATTTATTAAACAAACAACAACCCCCATTATACTTGTCATTATCATTTTAAATTCATTATCATTTGTTCCAAACTCAGAAACCATAGCTACCTCAAGTGAAATCATTGAAATCATTGCCACTGTTAAATTAATACATTTACTAGATGCTAAAAGTGGACTATGATCTTTTCTATATTTTATTACATTTATAATAGCACTTATAAACAAATAAAAGTCATACATGGCAACAAGATATATAATAAATCCAGCATAAGTTATTTCTTGATTTTGTTTAATTATTAGGACAATCATCCCTGATAATATTAAATTTAGAAACAAAAGTATTACACCTGTTAATCTTAGTTTTTTATATTCTCTTTTTAAATTTTTACCAACTTCATTTTTTATATCTTTCACAATAGATAACTTCATTAAGCATAAAATTAAATAATAAATTGCAAAAGTAATAAACCACCAAGACATATAATATATTCCTGTACCTAACTTAAAAATACCATAAACAAAATGGAGTAAAGTAGCAAATGATAAGCCAATTTTAGTCATCAATAGTTCATGTTCTTTATATAAATAATAAGTTTTAGAAGTTTTTATAGCATTATTACTAAACTCACAAATTTTATAAAACCAAATACAAAATATTATTAAGGCATAAGTAGATAAAAGATAACTTACATACGCTATAGGGGTATCTTCTAAATGAAAGCTAAAAACATAGATAAGTAAAGCAAACGCTAAATTAAATATAATAAAGCCAATTATTTTATTAGGGAAAAATAATTTGTTGAGCATTTTTTTCATAGTACACCTCTAATTATATAAAATTATATCATAAAAGAAAAAAGGAAGAATATTCTTCCCAGTAATTAACTAATCTTTATTACTTTTTAAATAAGAATATATTGGATAATTAAGTACACAGATAAGTAAACCAACAATACCTGTTGCAATACCTATTAGTAAATCAGTTTTGGAAGGGTCTCCTACCATAACTTTACTCATACCAAAGCCCATTACTAAAGCTCCAACTATTCCTATAACCCAAGTAAAGACAATGCCAAAGTTTATAGGAGCATGTTCTTTTTTAGGATGATTACTTCTATAAACGGGAATTATCATAAGTAGAATAATAAATCCTAAAATTGTTACTACTACACCGGCTTTAAATAATTTCCATTCTGGTATTAAACACATCGTCATACCTATAGCAAATACTAAACCACCAATAGTTCCTAAAATAATTTCTAATAAAGTTTCTTTTTTCATAATCTTTCCTCCATTTAAATTTATTTACTTAATTTTTTTCTTTTGTTCTTGCTCTCTCATCTTTTGTTCTTCTTGTAATCTTTTCTTTGCTTCTTCTATTGTTTCGCCATCTTTTTTTAAGAAAGTATCAACAAATTTATCTTCTATCTTTTGGTATCCACCAACAACTGTGTCTTCGATTTTTTTGTAACCACCAACCACAGCAGTTTCGATTTTCTTATTAGCATCTACAATTCTAGACATATTATCACTCCTTTCAATAAATAGACACTTGTCTTTTTGTTACACCTATAATATAATCTTTTAGAAAGAGAAAAACAATCAACAATTTATAGACATTTGTCTAATTAAAGGAGAAAAGAGTATGAATATTACAAATAATAAAAGAAGAAAAGAAACTAGAGATAAAATTAGTAAAGTATTTATAACTTTACTACAAACAAGAGAAATTAATGAAATATCAGTTACTGATATTTGCAAACTTGCTAAAATAAATCGTTCTACTTTTTATGTTAATTATCTCGATATATATGATTTAGCGGACAAAATTGGTCAAGAACTAGAGAAAGAAGTAGCATTTTTATATCAAGAAGAAAAAGATACAAAAAACAATTCAAATGATTTTTTAAAACTTTTTAAACATATAAAAGAAAATCAAATATTCTATAAAACTTATTTTAAATTGAATATGGATCAAAATTTTATTATTAGAGAATATGATTATAATTTATCAAAAGAACTATATGATGATAAGTATATAGATTATCACATGGAATTTTTTAAAGCAGGACTTAATGCAATTATCAAAAAGTGGCTTAGTAATGGATGTAAAGAATCTCCTGAAACAATAGAAAATATATTAAAAAGTGAGTACCAAAATAAAAAATAATACCAAGATTAAACTTGATATTATTTTTTTATAAACCTTTCGATTAATTATTTTACTACACAAGTAGCGCCATCTTTTTCGGCTTCTTCTTTAGTGCTTTCTAATGTGCTATCATCTTCTTTTAAACCATCAAATCCTTGATCTTTTAAAGTTTCATCGCTAACTGTTTCAAGATCTATATCTAAAGTTGTTTTATATTCATAATTTTGATCGTTAGTTTCAACTTTTAAAGTCATACCTTCTTTAGTAAATTCAGTATTATCTTTATCCATAGACTTTTTAAATTCTTCCCAATTCTCTCTAACTGTTGCATCTGTGATTTTAGTATTTACTTCCATTTTCATTCTTTTTAACTTATCATTTTTATAAGTCATAGAAATAACTTGTTCAATATCTAAACCTTCTTCACTTTCAGTAGTTGTACAAATTAATTCTTTTTCTACATCTTTAGTAGTACCACAACCAGTAAGTAATACTAACACAAGTACACTTAAAAATAACATACTAATTTTTTTCATATCTTTACTCCTCCTAAAATTAATATCATTTAGATTATATCATTAACTATAAAGACTCGACAAGTTTTTTATTATCTAATTGATATTACTTAAAATATTTATTTTGTTTAAGAAAATGAATTACAGCGATAGAAAAAATGCCAACTATTATAAAAAGGGAATAATTTTTATTTTTAATCGCATAAAAAATTGCAAATATTAAAAAACCAAATATATAAATTAATAAGCTAATTCGAAAAATATAATTAAAAATATTGATTAATTTCTTTTTATTTAAAATAATAAATACATTTTTCCAACATAAAGCAAATGAACATATTAAAAATGGGATAATTATTAACTTACCTATTAAATTATTTTGGAAAAAAGCCCAACTTAAGAAGGAAAATACAGTTGTTGAAACTATTATTTGTCTTAAATTATATATATATTTCATATAGTAACCATTATTAAAATAAATTAAAAATTGCATAACTTACATGATATATAGAATTTAAAAAGCCAAGAATAATTATTACTATCACTAAAAATTTAAGAAAATTACTGTTAATCTTAAATATTTTTTTACATTCATTTAAAAATAGACAAATTAACATTAGTAATATAAATCCCCAAGATATATTGATGATTGAATTTAAAATATTATTTTCAAATAAATGAATATATCCTAATCTTGTAACAAAAATAGTTAGTATAATAGTAAATATCCAACTTTTATTTTTATCAAAAAAACTATCACCTTTATTTTCATTCATTTTTTTAAATAAGTTAGGTGTTTGATCAATTAAGGTTGTTGTTACCGGGATAAGCAAATCTTGTATTTTCTTTTTCATAAAATCAATTCTCCTTTAATTTTTTTCAAATCTCACAATTATATTATCATTACCTAAATCATCCAAATTATCGATATGGCCAATTTTTGTATATCTATAATTTGTTATAAAAGATTTATAAAAAATAACTAGGCAATTATTATTATATAACATAATATCGCCAATTTGAATATATTCAGGGTTCTTTTCATCTGTGGGTAAGGAATAGTCCATATAAACATATTTCTCATTACCATTTAACTCTTCCATTTCAAATTCTTGTGGTAATTTACTTACAAATTTTTGGGCAGTTTCATTATCTAAAATTGTTGCACTATATTTTTTATCATTTATTATCACACTAATATTATTAATATTTTCCATTTGCTTATCTCCTTCATTTTTATGCTTTACATTAAAAGTTATAATTAAAATAATTATCACTAAAAGAATAAATAAACTAACACTAATTATTAAATTTCTTTTCATAACTTAAACAAATATATATTCTCCTTATATTTATCTTTAAATAAACCAGTACCAATATATTCTCCACCCATATGCTTATAAAATTCATTAGCATTATTACCATCTAAACAACCAATTACCAAATTTTTAATACCTTTTTTTCTTATATTCTCTAAAGCATAATTATATAGTAACTTTCCATATCCTTGTCCTTGATATTCTTTCAGAATATATAATGTATGAATTTCAGCAGCATTTTCATACTTATCACTATCTAAAGTATAATAAAGCCAACCAATAATTTTATCTTGTAATGTTAAAACATAATAATCTTCATCATCTCTTATATTTTGTTTTAAATGTAATGCTCTTTCTTTTTCTGTTTCTTTTAAGTGATTTAAAAAATCATCATCAATTATACCTCTATATGTTGTATTCCAAACCAATGAGATACAATGCGCTAATTCTTCTGAATCTTCGATTTTTCTTTTTCTAATTATAGGTTCCATATGCTACTCCTTTATACCAAAATTATAACATAAGTGTGATTATTTTTTATCCTTAATTTTTTTATATGCATGACTATCTATATATGCTTGTTTTCTATTATTTTCCCATATACCATAAGTAAATCCTACAATCATAAATATATATTGCACTCCATTATCTTTTATAAAGCCATAAATTATGCATCCTACAATAATAATCATAGCAATAATTAACTCTAAGAAGTGTTCTTTATCCCATTTATCACTATAATATTTAATTTTCTCTTTTAAGTTAAATGAACTATTTTCTAAAGCATTAAATAAATTATTATCAGCTTGTTCTTTAAATTTTTCTTCTTTTATTTTTTCCCCAATAAAAAATTCATTGAGAGTAATTCCTAAAATATTACATAAATCTTTATATAAAGATACATCTGGTAATCCTTTACCACACTCCCATTTAGAAACAGCTTTAGCAGTTATTCCTAATTTACTAGCAAGTTCTTCTTGAGTTAAGTTTTTTTCTTTTCGACAAAATGCAATAAATTTGCCTATCTTTTCTTGGTCCATATTTTGCTCCTTTCAAAAATAAATATATATTATTGTAATGAATTTTTACACCCACTATTAGTAGAGTTAAATTCAATTCTATTTTAATATTAAAACAAATGTCTAGCAATATTGCTTTTCAAAGTTGTAGGTTAGGCATAAAAACAACTATTTTAATAATATTATTGTTGCAAAATTACGCAAAAATATTAAAAGATGAGTGAAAAAAGCAGCAAATTTAATTAAGCTATATAAATTAATACTATAATATTGCATAAAATTACAGATTAACAAAATAATCATTTTGATTTTGGATTGAAATTTTTAATAAACGTTTTTAAATTTTGTAATTTAAAAATTTTTAATAAAAATATATAAAATAAAATTGTTTCTAAACTTAATATTATTAAGTAAAAAAAGTTATTATTTATATATATTAATTTTTTAAATAATATACAATTTAGAATTGTTAATATTATTATTGTAATGATTTTTATAAATGTTATAAAATTTTCTTTACTTAAATGAAATTTTATGTATTTTTTTACACTAATATAACAAAGCAGTGCGGATACCGTAGTAGCAATTGATGTTGATAAAGATATACCTATTATCCCATATGTTTTAGAAATAATAATACTTAATAAAATGTTAATAGACACAGTTATAATACCATTAAACATTGGCCTTTTTGTATCACCATATGCATAATGAACTTTAATTAAAATGTTGCTTATCATTGTTGGTATAAAACCTAATGAATAGCCAATTATGACTAGAGATGTATTAATAACATCATTATTATTAAAATTACCATGATTATATAAAATATCCACTATATTTTGAGAATTAAAACATATAATTATAGTGACTGGGACTAGGAACAATAATAATCCTTTAATTATATTAATTATATATTTTTTTAATTGATTTTTTTGATCTTTTATTACTAATCCAGTAAAGTATGTATAAAAAATAGACGAGAAATTTGATATTATCATAGTTGTAATAATTTCGTTAATAGATGCTGCATAGGTTACAGTGGAAATAATTCCTATTCCAAGGTTAGAAGCGACAGCTCGATCAACTATTGTATTTATTTCCATAATGGCGTTTCCGAGCAATAAAGGAAATAATTGCAAAAAATTTCTAAGAAATGTTCTATCATTAAAGGGATTAATAATATAGAATTTAGTATATTTTTTGACATAAATGAACGATATAATTATGTATAGACTATATGAAATTAAAACCGAAAAAATAATAGCTTTTATACCATAGTAATTAGCTAAAAATACAGTTGCTATTATTACAAAGAAATTAAAAAGAGGAGTTAATATTTTTCCTGGTAAAAAATTTTTGTTATAATCCGAAATTGTATTAAATATAGACGTAACACAATAAATTATAATTACTGGTGATAAATAGCAAATAAATTTAGATAAAGTTTTTTTTAATGACAACGAGTATCCAGGAATTAAAATATTAGAAAACATAGGTGAAAAAAATTGTATTATAATCATAATAATAAAAGATATAGGAACAAATAGCAGTAATGTTTTTGAAAATAATAAATTAGCTTCTTTGACACCAATATTTCTTTCTCGTGAATACATAGGTAGTAAAACAATACTTAAAGCTGAAAATAGCGCTATTGCAATTCCATAAACGAAAGAATATGATACAAAGAACAAATCTGTATTTTCAGAAGTTCCAAAAAACGAAGCAATAACTACTTGTTTTATTAGTCCTAATATCTTTCCAATTAATGAGATAATCATCACAATTGAAACGGATTTAACGAAATTTTGGCTTTTATTTTTCATATTTATCATGTTGGCTATATAAATTAGCATTCCTTTCTAGTTACTTTATTTTTAGAAACATTAATTACCATTTTGTATAAAATAAGTATAAATATTCCAGAGGTAGAAAACATAGCACCGCCAGTAAATGATTTAATAATATATAGAATTATCAAAAAAAGAGCAAGTAATGAATTACACCTTTTCAAAATTATTAGTATATACATGATAAATGCTAATCCTCCAATGTAACCAAATTGTATTATTAATCTAACAACTGAATTCATATACGTTGATTCAACGCCAAGAAAAATATATTCGTTTCCAACACCCCAACCGATTAATTTATAAATACCAGATAAGTTAGTTAAATATTTGTAACTGCCTCCAAGTCTTGAAAGTGTCGAATAATGCATGGGTTTTTCTAACGCAAAGGATAATAAATTACCAAAATTGCCTAAACTTTCTAATATATTAGACATATTAGACACCAAAATAAAAAAGATAGGTGCAATTAATAAAATTAAAAGTAAAAATCGTTTACTTTTTTGATTTTTTAATATATAACACATTAGTAATATTAATAGCAAGTAAATTCCAGCTGTAGATGTAGATAAAAAAATTCCAAATATTAAAAAAATAATACTCAATTTTTTCTTTTTAATATTAAAATTATCTAAAATCAAAAATGACAATGTACATAGTATGTAAGTTGAATAGTATGCAGGTTCTCCAAAAAATGATGCTGGGCGATAAATCGTTAAGTTACTTAAATCATTTGTAGAATTTTGAATAATTCCAAAATTAAATACATTTGAAAAATTAACATTAAAAATATATGATCCTATAAATTGAATCATTAAATAAATTGTAGCGATTATTGATATTATATACATGAATTTTATTAATAATTTTTTATCAACTAATTCTTCTAATGGACATGATAAAATAAATCCCCATAATAACAATTTTATAATATATATAAACGTATTATTTTGTATGTTGATAATTGGATTAATAAGCATAGTATGACAAGATAAGAGTAATAGAAAAAATATTAATATAAGTGGAGTAATCGTTATTTTTATATTATGTTTTATTATGTATATAAGGTAATATAATGCAAATATTGAAAAAAATATATAATCTAAAGAAACACTTTTTAAAAAGACAAATGAATAAGAATTAAGAATCAAAATAATTGATAATAAAAATGTAAGACATTTTTTTATTTTCATATTAATTTTTTCCTTTTTGAGTAATTTTATTTCTTAAAATTGTAGAAGAAATTCCATCTGTATGTTGTAAATAAACCACATCTACATTGATTTTTTTTAATTGTTTTTCTAATTCATTCCAACTTTCAGAATTTTTCCAATCACTACCAACGAATACAACATCACAGTTAAATTTTTTTATTGCGCTTATCTTGTCCATATCTTTTTGGCTAACAACGTAATCTACATATTTTATTGATTTAAGAATTTCAAACCTTTCTTTAAAGGGTATAATTGGGTATTTGTTTTTTCGTTGATAGCATAGTTCATCAGTAGTAACGGCTACAATCAAAAAATCACATTGATTTTTTGCATTTTTTAATATGTTTAAATGGCCAATATGAAACATGTCATAAACGCCAGCAGTATAACCTCTTTTATATTTTTTCATTATTCATATACTCCTTATAGTCCTTATTTATATCCCAAATTAATGCATGATTTTCATATAATGCTTTAGTGTCTTTACTTGGTAATTGCATATAATCTTTTCCATATCTAATTTCTAAATATTTTTCTACATAAGTTGGTACTGGTAAGTAAATTTTTTCAAATTTAACATATCGAGGATTTTTAAATATAAATTTTGGATAAAAAGAATTAGCAAATTTAGCACGTCCAAATATATGAGCAACTTCATCAACTTTAGAATTTTCTTTCAGATTAACAATATGTAATAAAAATTTTTTAATAAATTTATTATTAGCAATTTTTGATATTTGTAGGAATAATTTTTTTGATAATTTTTTAGTGTTGTAATTAACTTTAGTAAGTGCATTTGTTTTTAACAATGCAGCTGCATAATATTGAATTAGTTTTCCAATTTTACTTTTTGGCGCATTATATAAACACATGATATCTACAAAAATGCCTTGATGCATATTTATCATGTCTTTGTATGCTTCTTCAATACAAGTTGTTCCATTCATTCTGATTTTGGAAAAATAGCTATGTAATTCAGTAGAATCTTGCTTTTGAAGATAAAATCTTTGTGTATCTAAATATAGTTCACAACATTTTAAAAATTTATCATAATTCTTTTTATCCATAAAAATATCTAAATCATCATCCCATGGTATAAATCCATTATGTCGAATTGCACCTAAAGCAGAGCCTCCCATCAGATAGTAGGTTATTTGATGTTTTTTGCAAAAATCATCAATATATAAAATAATTTCTAATATTTTGTTTTGTAACTTTAATATTCCATAATCATCTTTAAGATTATTTCGCATATAATATTTCATATAATTTTTATAGTCCTCCATATTTTATTTAATTTCTTCAAAGATATGATATAATTGGTTGCTAATTTTATTTTTATCATGATTATTCTTAGCACATTTTAAGGCTTGTTTTATAACATTTTTTCGTAAATTAGTATTGTTAAAAGTTTCTAATAATTTTTCTTTTAAATCATTTTCAGCTGTAGCACATATAGCCGCATTATTTTTTATCAAATAATGCATGGATGCAACTTGTTTTGGACCATAGGCAAATAAACAAATACCACTATTTAAACTATCAGCAATTTTAGTTGAAATTGAATGTTTAACTCGATCTATGCTTGGGGGATCAAATGCTTCGGTGTGCAATAGTATGTCTGATGAAAAAAAGGCTTTATCAAAATCTTCGCCTGAAATAAACCCTTTAAATTCAATAGAATTAATATTATTAAATGTTTTTAAAATTTGATTGTCAGTTTCATTGCTATAAATAAATAATTTATAATTTTTGCTATATTGTAAATTTATTTCATCTAATTTTTGTCCAATTGATACTAGAGATAAATATCTGTTACACCTTATGTTGCCAAAATATGATATTGTATTAACCTCTTTTTTATATGTTGCTCTGTTTAATATAGGATAGTTTGAAGCGGTCATAAGTACCTTTACTTTTTTATCAAAATTTTCTGCATAAATACTGCCCAATTCGTCACATATTGTAATTATACATTTTGTTTTTGATATTAATTTTTGAATTTTATTAGATAGCATCTGTTGATTTAAATATTCTAATAATCTATGTTGTTTTATTACGAAAAAATAATCATCACAAATACATGTAACGATAGGAATTTTTAAAAATTTGGAGCATTTTAGAGCCATATCATATATAAATTTTGCGCTACCCGGTGTTACAAAAATATGAGTGGGTTTTTGTTCTATTAACCATTTTTTTAAATCTTTATTAAACCATTTTGAACAAAACCACATTAAATCTCTTAAAATTTTTCTATTAGCTTTTTTATTTTTAACATTTCTATATAATTTTTTATCGTTCTTAAATTCAAACATGTTGTTATTATTTTGATTTATTTCTTCATCACTAATGATTTTTCCTAAGACTTTAAATTTATAATATGATTTTAAAACATCTTTATCTGTAATTCGATAATATGATTTGCAAAACTTAAAGTTGGGTAGCGAAGGATATATATATAATTGGCAAAGTTCGGATTTTTTAAAGTTTGAAAAAAATGATAATAAAATTTTTCCCATATTATTATAAGTTGTTACGGGATTATGAGATATAATTAATATTTTCATAAATTGCCTTTCTATAATTATAATTTTAAATTCTTCTCAATATTGCATTAAAAATGTAAAATGTAAAGTAATATATGGATTGTAATATACTCAATTTTTCTACTTTTCTATATAAAAACCAAGTTTGTTTAATTGCTTTTAGCTTATTTGACGATTTAGTTTTAATTCCTCTTCTATAAAATGACAAAATTTTATTGATGCCATACGCAAAATCAATTTTCTTTAATACTTTCCACCATGTTGCAGTATCTTCACTTAGGACATTTGGCATGTAAATATCTTCCTTTGATAAAAGATTCATATTAAACATAACAGTTATAGTACAAATAGTTGTATTTTTTAATGCTTCTTTATAACTTATTTTTTTAGGAACAAATACCTTTTTTCCGTTGGGAATTCCATTATTATCTGCAAATTCATAACCCGTAAAAGAAAAAGCACAATTTAAATTTGTTTCCATAAATTTAACTTGAATCTCTAATTTTTTATTTTCCCATAAATCATCTGCATCTAAAAAACATATATATTTACCATTAGCTTTACTTATTCCATAGTTTCTAGCTATTGCAGCTCCACTGTTGGTTGATAGACTATAAATTTGAATTCTAGAATCCTTTCTATGAGATATTATTTCTAGGCTTTTATCTGTTGAGCAATCATTTACAAGTATTAATTCCCAATTTGTATACGTTTGATTTAAAACAGTATTAATTGTAGTATTAATATATTTTTCGGCATTAAAAACAGGAACAACGATTGAGACTAAAGGACAATCATTTTTTGAATATTTATTATTATTTTTCAAAACGTCCTCCTTCTAATATTTTTTCCAAACTGTTCTATTAATGTAATTTGTATAACTAATAATAATTCTAACTACTTTAATAGAAACATTATCAACATTATAATCTTGTACGATATGTGTGTTTAAATGTTGAGAAGTCATAATTTTTATAGAATTTAATATTTCATCTGTTGTAACTCCACTCATAATAAGAGTGCCTTCATCCATTCCTTCTGGTCTTTCATGAGTTTCCCTAATAGTAATAGCCTTAAAATTCAAGATAGATGCTTCTTCAGTTATTGTCCCACTATCAGAAATAACGCATAATGCATTTTGCTGTAATTTATTATAATCATTAAATCCTAATGGTTTCATATATTGAATCAATGGATTAAATTTAAAATTTAATTTTTCAATTTTTTTTCTAGTTCTAGGATGAACGCTAAAAATTATAGGAAATTTATATGTTTCAGCTAATTTGTTTATAGAATCCAGTAAGGTTTTAAAATTTTTTGAATTTTCAACATTTTCTTCTCTATGAATACTTAATACAAAATATTGATTTTTCCTTAAATGTAATTTGTCTAGTATTTCACTATTAGCAATGTTATTTTTACTTTCATTTAAAACTTCTTTCATACTAGATCCAATTTTAATAATAGTTTCGGGCCTAATACCTTCAGATATTAAATACCGTCTTGCATGCTCGGTTATTGTCATATTTATATCACTTAAATGATCTATTATTCTTCTATTGATTTCTTCTGGAACTCTATCATCGAAACATCTATTGCCAGCTTCCATATGAAATACAGGAATTTTATTTCTTTTTGCCGATATGACTGTTAAACAAGAATTTGTATCACCATATAATAAAATAGCATCAGGTTTGTACTTTTTAAAAATTTTATCCGATTTTTTAATCACATTGCTTATAGTTTCAGTAGCATTTTTACCAGCAGCATTCATATAAATATCCGGTGGGCGCAATCCCAAATCTTTAAAAAATATTTCATTTAATTCATAATCATAATTTTGACCTGTGTGTACTAAAATATGTTCGACATATTTATCTAACTCTTTTATTACACAAGACAACTTTATTATTTCAGGCCTTGTTCCTACAATTGTCATTACTTTCATATTTCTTCATCCTATCTAAATAAATTTGTTGATGATTATTAATCCAATCTCTCATTTCAGTAATCATATCTTCATAGTTTGGTATTTTAAAATCAAATGATTGTTTTGTTCTTATTAGTGTTTTGTTGCTTATAAATTTAGTATCTTCAATTATATTAATTTGTTTATTAAATACATTTTTAAATAAATTTAATAGTTCAAACTTAGAAATCTTGTAATTATTAACCACATGATGTAATCCGGTTAAGTCATTATTTATTGCTGTTTCAATACATTTGGCCATTTCAAGTGTTGTTATACCTGTCCATATTGCATTCTTATATCCAATAATATTGCCTTGCTGATTCATAAACCATTGAAATAATCCAACACCATTAGGATTAATAGAAGGACCAATTATTGATGTTCTTAAAGTTATATTTTTTTTGTTGATAATTTCTCCTAGAGCTTTACTTCTTCCATAAAATGATTTGGCATCAGGATAACTATCTTCTTTATAGTCTCCTATTGTTCCATTAAATACACAATCAGTACTTATATGAATAAGTTTAAAATTATATATGTTAGACAAATAGTCTAAATAATGGGGTAGTAACGAATTAATTTTAACGGCAATTAATTTATCGCTTTCTGATTCTTGTACCAATATACCGATACAATTAATTACAATATCTGGTTTTATAGAAGAAAATATTGTATTAATTTCTTGAATATTTTCATTTGCATCATAGTATAAATCTTTTTTATCTCTTGATGTGCCATAAACTTCATATTTTTTTTCTAAAAAGTAATTATAAACTACATGGCCAAGCATACCATTCTTGCCTAATACTAAAATTTTCATTCAATATCTCCCATTTTAATGAGTAATTCCACCATTTCTTCTACATTAAGTTGTTTAGTATTATTTGAAGTATATGATTCTATCTTTCTTATTTTTCCATCTCCCTCTGGATAAAATTTATCATAATTTAAATCTCTATTATCCATAGGAATTTTAAAATAATTTCCCATGTCAATAGCCCTTGTCATTTCTTCCCTTGTTACTAGTACTTCGTGATCCTTTTCACCATGCCTTGTGCCAATAATTTTAATTTCAGCATTGCTATTTTTTAATTTTTTTACAGCATCTGCTAAAACTGATATTTTGGCTCCAGGTGCTTTTTGAACAAATAAATCCCCTTGTTGTCCATTTACGAAAGCGAACATTACTAGTTGTACTGCATCTTCTAATGTCATCATATACCTTGTCATATTAGGATCTGTGACAGTTAATGCTTTATTTTCTTTTATTAGTTGATAGAATAAAGGAATAACGCTACCCCTAGAACCCATAACATTGCCATATCTGGTCAAACAAATAGTAGTTTTAGCCTTTTCACCTAGCATTCTCGCTTTTGCAATTATAGTCTTTTCCATTAAAGCTTTACTCATTCCCATCGCATTAATGGGGTATGCTGCCTTATCGGTGCTTAAGCAGACTATTTTCTTTACTCCATGTTTTACAGCTGATTCTAAGACATTATTAGAACCCAAAATATTTGTTTTTACTGCTTCAATTGGAAAAAACTCACAACTTGGAACTTGTTTTAAAGCTGCGGCATGAAATACATAATCCACACCTTCCATGGCACTATCTATAGTTGTAATATCTCGAACATCACCTATGAAAAATTTTAGTTTTCTGTTATTATATTTTTTACGCATGTCATCTTGCTTTTTTTCGTCTCTAGATAAAATTCTAATTTCTTTCAAATCAGAATTATTTAAGAACATTTCTAAAACTTTATTACCAAATGATCCAGTTCCTCCAGTAATTAATAAAATTTTATTTTTAAAATAATTATTTTTCATCAAAATCACTTCTTTCTTTTTAAATATATTGCATTTCATTAGCTGATGTATCGTTTGATACTTTAGGGGCTTTTTTCATATAATTGTCTCGATAATTTCTTAGTTCTTCAAGTTCGTTTTGAATAGTGAATTTCCCCGCATCAGCGCCCTCTCTTGAAAAAACTATTTTAATAGTTAAAAAAATAATTTTTAAATCCATTACTAAGCCATAATTATCAATGTATTCCAAATCGTATTTAATTTTTTCTATAACAGAAATATTGTTTCTACCATTTACTTGTGCTAAACCAGTTAATCCTGGAGTTACATCAACTCGATGTTTCTGTTCTTCATTCATATTGTCATAGTATTCTGGTATCCATGGACGCGGTCCAATAAAACTCATTCTCCCAATTAAGATATTAAATAATTGTGGTAATTCATCTAAGCTTGTTTTTCGTAAAAAAACACCAATTTTAGTACGTTGATCATCTTTAGAAAAATCTCGAACATTATTGCTACTTATCATAGTTCTAAACTTCCAAACATTAAATGATCTTCCATATTTTCCGGTTCTTTGCTGACAAAAGATAATGGGACCTTTACTATCCACTTTAATTCCAATAGCTATTATAATCATAATAGGCCAGGAAACTATAATTCCAATAGCCGATAGCAAAATATCTAAAAATCTTTTTATAAAGGAATATAGACTTTTTTTTATATTCCAATTTCTTCTAAATCTTTGCGTGTTTGTACTTTCATTCATATCTAAATTTCCCCCTTATATTCAAAACCTTATAACTTATAATTTTTTTTACGTTTTTACTATAGTTGTTAAAAATATCAATTTTTTCAGTTAAAAGTAGCTTAGTATCTAAATTAATCATAATATCGAAAAACTCCTCTTCTTAGCTATTTCTACTTAATTACTTTCTACTTCAAATTTATAAATAAAATTAAATAAATTAATTTTCTTGAAATTTGAAAACATATATGAAATAATAAGTATATAGTTTTGTATCGTAAAACACATTATTTGCCGATATTTTGACTTATAAGTTGTTTTTTTCATTTGAATTTATATATTTAACTACTTTATTTATAATGTCTCTCTTTTCAGATAAAGAAATCTTTTGAATAGTGAAAAAATCAGAGTATGTTGTATATATCATAGCCGGATTAGCATAACCTAACATATGAGTTAAAATATCACTATTTATTCCTAATTCGATAGTTTTAATTGCAAAAGAATGTCTTAAAGAATTGAAATCATATTTTTTAAGTTTATATTTTTCTTCCATTCTTTCTAAATAAGACATTAGTAATCTTGGATCATATATTTTTTCATCTTGAGAGAGAATATAATAATTTTTATTTTTTGAAAAGGATTTTAATTTGCTATTTATAAAACTAGGTATTGGCATTTCTCTAGTAGCTTCTTTTTCTGTTGCACTAACAATAAGTTCAGTTTTAGATCCTTTTTTTTCACTTTTAATTCTAGAAGCAGTTTTATTAATTTTAATAGTTCCATTATTTAAATTAATATCTTCCCATTTTAAACCGCAAACTTCACCAACTTTAATGCCTGTATAAAGACAAATTAAAATACATATACTTCTAATGTTATTCTCTTTTAAACACGCATTTTGTAGTTGAAATTGTTCAGCTTTGGTTAAATAAGTAATTTCTTCTTTATCGTTTTTTGTTATTTTTTGGGGACATAAATCACTGATATCGATTTTTGAATTATAATTATATTTATATCCGAAATTTAAACCAACACTTAATAAAAAATAAACTTTTTTAATACTGTTTACCGAATAATTTTTTTCATTATTTAGATAATTAAAAAAAGCTTCATAATCTTCATATGATATATCTCCAACTGATTTATTATCAAAATATTCTTGAATAATATCTAATGAACGATAATAGGTTTGTTTTGATAGAATTTTAAGTTTTTGATTTGATTCGATAAACAATTTTAATACTTCAATTAATGGTATATTATATGTTTTCATATTCTTACCTCCTAATTTTGAAATTTACCTTTTTTTACCTTTTTGGCTTGTTATTTGCGGTTTTTGTTGAATAATTCAATCTTTTAATGTATAATATAAACGTTAAGTTTTTTAACGGCAAATAATGTGTTTTACGATATATTCCTGAATAAAAAAATCCTTCATAATGAAGGAATAATTAAGCATTCATATAATCCACTAATTGTTCAATAGAAGTTTTCTTTAGTTCAATTGATGGATGAACATATAATTTAAGTGTAATATCAACACTAGAGTGACCTAAAATCTCACTTAATGTTTTTACATCCATCTTAGATTCGATTGCCCTTGTTGCAAAGGTATGTCTTAAAATATGAAATTTATGATAATTAATATTAGAATTATTTAAAATCCTTTTATAAAATATTTCTAAAAGTCTAGGATCATAAAGTTTTTCACTACCAGAAAGTAAATAACAGTTACTTTCTTTTTTTAAGTTATACAAAACTTCTATTAAAAACTTTGGTATAGGAACAATTCTATTAGAAGTTAAAGATTTAGGTGTACTAACAATAAGAATTGTTTTTTTCTTTTTTTGTTTATCATTATTTTTAATTCTTTGAATTGTTCTTTTTATTTGCATTGTTTTAGCTTCAAAATTAATATCTTCCCATTTTAAACCGCAAACTTCACCAACCCGAAGACCAGTATATAAACATAATAATAAACAACACTTACGAATATTAATCTTATTCTTTAAATTATCTTCTAATCTTTTTTGTTCTTCAATTGATAATGTACGTATAATATTAGATTCTTTCTTTAAAAAGATATCACTTAAATCAATATAATTACACCATTTATTTTTTTGTGCATAATTTATAGTTGCTTTAACAATATACAATATATTTTTTTGAACAGAAACTGATAGTTTAGTTTGTAAATCTTTAATAAATAATACTATATCATTAGAATTAATTTTATAAATCAATTTATCTTTAAAAAATGGTTTTATATAAGTAATTATAATAGTTTCGTACCTTTGATAAGATTGAATTTTTAAATTCTTTTTACTATTAAGCCATAAATATGTAGCATCAACCAATGTTATCGATTTTTGTAATCTTTTTTTGAGAATTGTTCCATTTTTAATTTTATCTTCTTTTATAAACCTCACCTCCTAACTAAATCGTGATATATTTTAAAGGAAATACTTACTTTATGTTATAGATATTTTTATTTAAATTAGAAAATTTTAATTTAGTGGAAAGAAATAATAACATTTTATTATTAAATGTCATATTTATCTTCTTGTTTTAAAACTTTTTTTATAACAAGTTCTAGTCTATGTTTCAATGGAACTATTTTCTATGGATTATATAGTAGGTAGAACCAGAAATTAAAAAAGATATGTAACTAAACATACCTCTTAACTGCTAATTCAAAAAAATTATTTAAATAATTTAAAGTTTGTATCTATTAAAATAAAGAACGTGTGCAAAATATTTAATTATTTTGTAATAGATACATATATTTCAAAATTACTATCTTTTCCAATATATTTTGAGGAAGTTAAATCAATAGAGATTCCATTTATATTTCCTTTAAAATAAAGTAAATCAATAGTTTTATCTTTTGGTGTCATTATGCTTGTAAAAGAAAAGAATCTTGTCTTGCTCCATGCCAGTGTTTAACATTTGCTGGTATTACTACAATATCTCCTGGAGATAGTTTTTGTACAGGCTTTTCTTCTTCCTCGTAGAAGGCTGGTATTTTGTCAAATTTATTTTAAAACCAAGAAGTTCATTACTAAGTCAATAAGGATATCTTTTTCTTTAGGGTTAGATTCTGCAATAAGTAGCGTAATTGCGACAAGTGTATTGTTATCAATTACTTGACCTTGTTCATTATATAAAATATTATAAAATTTTAAGAAATATATAAATAAAGTAGCAGCTATTCTTTTGTTTCCATCAATAAAAGTATGATTCTTAGTTATTAAATATAAGAAATTAGCTGCTTTTTCTTGAATAGTAGGATATAAGTCTTTTCCATCAAAAGATTGATAAATATCGTCTATTATAGATTTTAACCCTTCATCTCTTTCCAGAGCAAATAAATCACTATCATTTCCAAATTTAAGTTGACTAACTATATTTTTACAATCTTCATAAGTGATTTTTTTATTGTTTTTTGTTCCCTTTGGTTTGGTAATTTTTTTACGATCATAATCATCAAGTAAATTTAAAGCTTTTGAATAATTATTTATAACTTTAATTATTTCTTGAGCCTCTGTTTCTTTTAATTCGGTATCTATTCTTCCAGCAATATCTATTAGCTTAATCGTTTTTTCAAGATATTCTAATCTCTTTTGATTGACAGCATAGCCTTTAATCATATAATCTTTTAATATTTTAGTTGCCCATTTTCTAAAAATAATACCATTTTTGGAGTTTACACGATAACCAACACTAATTATCATATCAAGATTATAGTAATCTAATTCTCTAGTTTGAGTTTTATTTGATAATGCACCATGTTGTGTGGTATGTGCAAATTTTGCACATACCTCATTCTTATCCAATTCATCAGCTTTAAAAACATTATTTATATGCCTTGTTATAACTGTTCTATCTCTACCAAATAATTTAGCCATTTGTTCTAAAGATAGCCATACAGTTTCATCTTTCATATTTACTTCTAATTTTACATCTTGATTTTCAAATAATATAATTTCATTTTTCATTATTTATCCATTCCTTTCATTCAATTTATAAAACCATCATATAACAAGAACCTTTGTTCGTCAATGCTTTTTTGCTTTTTTGAACTTTCCTATAAGATAAAAAAACAAACCTACAAATTAGGTCTGTTTATAATTTTTTCTAATTAATCTAATTTATTGTATTCTTCATCAGTTACTGGTTCTAGCCACTCATTTGATGTCCCTTCACCAGGTACTTCTACTGCTATATGACTAAACCAAGAATCTTTTCTTGCTCCATGCCAATGTTTTACATTTGCAGGTATTACTACAATATCTCCTGGAGATAGTTTTTTGTACCTGCTTTTTCTTCCACGTAGGAGGCTAGTATTTTGTCAAATCTATTTTTTGTTTTCTTCTAAATATTTTTCGTATAATTCATCCATTGATGACACATAATTTTTATCTTGTTTTATTCTAAATTTTTCATATTCTTCATTAGCTTTATCTAAAGCCTGTTTATGAGAAATATTACCGGAATTTGATAAAATTTTCTTTTTTCGAAATTTCAATAAATCATCTGTTGCATCAATCCATTTTTGCATTGTCATCAAATTATGTTCGTTTATCATGTCTTCGGCATAGTCTAAAAATAAAGTTGTCAAATTTTCTAACTTCTTTATTTCTTGGTCGTTTAAATAGTTTTTAGCGACACTTATATCATACTTCATAATTTTGCCATTTGGAGAATTTTTCCAATTAGTAAGTCCCATATGTTCTTTATTGGCATCTACTCTTTCATATATAAGCTCTGC
>CANQZQ010000012.1 GCA_947628375.1 uncultured Bacilli bacterium | reverse complement strand
TTAAACAAAAAATCAGAAAAAGTTTTCAACATTTTTCTGATTTTTTTATTTTCTTTATTTTTTATGGAAACTCAAAAGAATTTGATTATCTATATAGAGTTTTCTTGTAATTTTCTATTTGCTCTTCGCTATAATAATCGCTTAATATGTCGATACAATCATCTCCTAAAGCTTTAACCCATTCTTGTCCTATGTAGCAAGCATATATTAAATCTTTCAATGTTGTATCTATGGCAATGTAATATTTTTTTCCTTGAGGATGATTACAATTCTCAATCACTGTTCCTAAATGATATTGGATAATAAATGTTGTAAGTAATTCATCAAAATTACTATAATCGTGATTAGAAGGTAAAAAATATTCCGTATGGTTATCACAATAAAAAATGGTTTTATTTTCTTTTTTCCAAAAATACAATTCAAATTTAGAAAATATTGCAAATTCAATGGCATCTAGAGAATTAATCTTGGTTTGATTTTTTCTTAAAACTTCCTGGATCAAAAAGGGTAAAAACTTTGAAAAGAAAAATTCCAAATTTTTTCTAAGGCCAAGAATGCTTTCTACTTCTACAAAATCACTTTGATAAGATAAGTAATCGTTACCGTAAAAGAATAGTTCGGTGTCCAGAAGTTTGGCTCTTTCATTTATGGTTTCTCTTCTTCTTCCCATTTCATAATTTTCTTTTAAGACATAATATAAATATAATGCCCTTTCTTTCTTATCCATATATTATCTATACCTCTTTCTTTATTTTTTATATTTTTGTAATATACGTGATCCACAAGAAACTTTTTCTAATATAGATTCATAAGAGTCATTAGCTGATTCTGTTATATGCATATCTCTAATGTTATTTAGCCTAACACTATCATAATAATCAATATTAAATAGCTTTAGTTGATCAGTAATTTCTACATCATTTATTTTTTCATATTTGCCTTGTAATAATAATTGGAGTATTTGTAAACTTCTCGGTAATTTGATAATGTTATCGACAACCCAAAAGGAACCATACATAATTATTTTCGCTGCTTCTGTTCTTAAAAGATAAAAATCTTGCATGTTTTCTTCAATAATTCTTAATAATGGAATATTATCAAAATCACCATTAATGTATTGTTCAATTAAATTTATTTGTTCTTCGCATTCATGCTCTCGGTCTTTCCAACCAATTCCCTGAAACCTTAAACATAACTTTTTTAAATATGCGATGTTTTTTGTACCACCACATTTTATTAAATTTGATTGAATTTTCCCAGGAACAGTCCCCTCAGGTCCATATACTATATCACTTATAGCTAGTTCTTGGGAATTTACAAATCGATCCTTAGTTGTTTCTACAGTAGTTATTAAATAATATAATAAATCTTTATCATTTTCTTCAATTATTTTTCGTTTATATCTTTTTAATTCTTCTTTTTTAGCTTCAATAGTATACAAAGCTATACTATCATTTTTTTTATCATATATGTACATATAACCTCTCCTTTATTTTCTTCTTTTTTGGCAGTAATTGTATAAATGTCAATTCCGTCTTTATTTTTATCTAGTATAAACATTACCAAAAGACTCCTTTAATTTTATTATCTATGAAGAGTTTTTTTGTAATTTTCTAATTGCTCTTCATTATAATAATCACTTAATAAATCTAAACAACCATCTTCTAAAGATTTAACCCATTCTTGTCCTAGATAGCATGCATAGATTAAATCTTTTAAAGACGCTTCAATATTAATATTGTAATCCTTAGACCAAAAATCCTCTCCATCTGTTTTTCTTAGATTATATTCATTAATGAATGTAATAAGGTAAAAATCAAACCAATTATGAGATTGGGAAGGTAAAAAATAAAATTTATCATCATCTATTGAATAAAAATATTTGGACGTTTTATCATCAAAAAGTAAATTTAATTTAATAGAAATCTTTTGATCTTTATCATCTTTTTCTTTAATATAAAGGGGGATTAATTCATAAAAGAAAAACTAAGATTTCTTTTAAAACCAACTAATCTTTCAATTTCTCTATATTCATCAAATGCATGATAATAATCTTCGCTAGTTTCTGAAAGTTTTATTTTTAATTGCTCATTTGTAACATTATTTAATTTTTCACTATTTTCCATTATCTAAACTCACTATTTCTATAATTTTCTACTTTTTTTGTAATTTTCTTTTTGCATTTTCCATATATATCTATACTTCTTTCTTTACTGTTCATGTTTAGTTCTTCTTTTTTATATTCATTTATTATAATGTGTTACAACCTAGTTTGTCAATTTAATTTTCTTTCTAAAATATGTTTAGGGGTAAATATTTCTAAAGCTTTTAAATATTCTTCTTGATAAAAATTACGCAAATACTCAAATAATATTTTAGCTTCTTTAATGGAATGGGAAGTAATACCTTCAAAATTTTCTTTTAAGACATCGCAAAAAAATATTTCCACTTCTCTACTAAATTCTTCTTCTTTTGTTTTACCTGTCTCTAAATATATAACTTCTTCTAAAATATTTTGATAACTAGCCCATTTTTTATTTTCTAAAGCTATATCTAAATCATTATAACAATTAAATAAATTACTAGGAATTAAATGTCTGGCAAAGCCTGGGCGATTTTCATATGATAAAGTACACCCATTATCACTTAAATGGGAGCATTTAGAATCAATTGATACTAAATCAATTTTACCACTTTTAATATTTGGAGCCTTTAATATTAATAAAACATTTATTTTTTCTTCTTCATCTTTATAGAAGACGCCTTTAATTGAAGCTAAACCCTGATCTAGTAAACTTCTAATATATGGAACACTAAATTCTTTTACATCTGATACTAAATAATCGCAACTACTATCTAAACAGCATTTACCACCACACATTTGACAAATTAATTTATTATTATAAATGCTTTCATCTTTTTCTTTTTGTTTTGATAAGCGATGATTATAATAACACATAGCATATAAAGATTCATCACTAAATACTTTAGCTAAATCATTAGCTCTTTTAACTAACTCTAAAGTAAGTTCATCTTCTTTTAATCGTAAATATTCTACAAAATAATCAGCTAAATTATTTTTTAAAATTTTTTCAAAAGTTTGATTAGTTAATATTTTTACTATATTTTTTAATCTTTCTTGATATGGAAGCCATTGTAAAACTTTACTCTTATTATTATTGTTTAATACTAAATCAGTTTTATATGAAGATAATAAATTAACATAAATATTATCACTTCTTTTTGACAATAATAAAATAACATGATATTTATCATTTTTTATATCAACATATGATGTAATACCATAGTTATGATTTAAAATTAATTCTTTAATTCCATGGATACTTAAATCTGTAAAATTATCTGGTGTTAATAAATCCATAAGAAAACCTCCTACAAAGGCTTATCTTAACATTATTTATTTTTACTGTCAATTATAATTGTAATAGGGCCATCATTTTCAATATTAATAAGCATATCGGCACCAAAAACACCAGTTACAGTAGGAACCAATTTATTTAATTCTAGATTAAAAATGTCATATAATTTAGTAGCTTCATCACCATTTAAAGCTTTAATATAACTAGGACGATTTCCTTTTTTAGTATCAGCATATAAAGTAAATTGACTAATTGATAAAATACTACCTTTAGTATCAATAATACTCTTATTCATTACACCATTTTCATCATCAAAGATTCTTAAATTAACAATTTTTTTAACTATATAATTTATATCTTCAATTGTATCACCAGAAGTAAAACAACTAAATATAACTAAGCCGCTTTTAATTTCATTATATACTTTACTATCTATAGAAACACTACTATGTTTACTTCTTTGAATAACTACTTTCATATCTACTCCATTACTTTAATATTTTTAAATTTATTTATTTCTCTTTTAAAATGATCTAATTCATCTTTATTATTAACTTTAACTAATAATTCACAAATAACCCCGTTATCAGTATCTTTATTTTTTAATTCTGCAATAGATATTTTTTCTTTGGTTGCAAGAGCGATTAAATCTGCTAGAAAATCATTTTTATTTACTAATATATTCAAATTAGCATAATAAGTATTATTAGCTTGTTCATTCCAACTAATATTAATTATTCTATCTTTACTACTACTTATATTTGGACAATTTTTTTTATGGACTTTTATTCCTTCTCCTTTAGTAATAAAGCCAATTATTTCATCTCCTTTAATAGGACGACAACACTTGGCAAGAGTATATAAAATATTCGTATTACCATCAACAATAATATCATCGCATGTTTTATTATTTGTGATTTTGGGCTTAATTTTTTCAATTAAAATATCATCAAGAGATTGTTTATCTTCAGTTGTTAAGTTTATTATATAACCAGCTGTATATCTTAAAGAACCAATAGATAAATATAAATCTTCTAGATTATTTAATTTTAAATCTTTGCATATTTTATTTAAATTTTCATCACTAATAACTTCATTAATGCTTAGTTTTCTTCTTCTAATTTCTTTTTCTAAAATACTTTTTCCTTTAGAAATATAATCTTCTCGATCTTTTTTACTAAAATAAGCTTTTATTTTAGATTTAGCTTGTTCTGTTTTAACAAAGTTTAACCAATCACTACTAGGAACAGCTTCTTTATTAGTAATTATTTTAACAACATCATTATTTTGTAAATTATAAGATAATGGTACTATATTATCATTTACGATAGCTCCCACAGTGGTATCACCAACATGACTATGAATACGATAAGCAAAATCAATAGGGGTAGCATTTTCCGGAAGTTCTATAACATCACCTTTAGGTGTATAGACATAAATAAGTTCACCTAAAAGGTTATTATTCATAGTTTTAGCAAATGAGGTATCATTTTCTTCATCAGCTGATTCAATAATATTTCGAAACATTTCTAGTTTTTGCTCCATTAAAGCTTGAACTTTTTTGACCCCGTTTTCTTTATATGACCAGTGCGATGCTAAACCTTTTTCGGCAATTTCATCCATTTCATAAGTTCTAACTTGAATTTCATAAAATTTCCCATCATCACCAAAAACAGTGGTATGAAGACTTTGATACATATTTTCTTTAGGGTTAGCTATATAGTCTTTAAATCTTTTAGGAACAGGACGATATTTAGAATGAATTAAACCGATAACGGTATAACATTCAGCTTCTGTTTTTACAAAAATACGCAGAGCTAAAATATCATAAATACTATCCCAGCTTCTCCCTTTACTTAATTTATTATAAATACTATAAATACTTTTAACTCGGCCTTTTATTTCATGATTAATATCATTTTCTATTAATAAATGTGATAATTCATCTTTCATTTTTAAAAGATTATCGTTAAGTTCTTGAACTGTATTGTTAAGACGCTCTAAGATATCATTATAGATATCAGGTTTAAGAATTTGTAAGCAAATATTTTCTAGCTCACTTTTAATTGAATTAATACCTAAACGATGAGCAATAGGTACTAAAACATCCATGGTTTCTTTAGCGGTTTTTTTCTTAGTTTCTTCACTAAGAGCAAAACTAGTTCTTAAATTATGTAAACGATCTGCAAGTTTAATAAATAATACTCGAGGGTCTTCTGATAAACCGACTAAAACTTTTCTTAAATAAATAATAGAGTTTTCAGTTTCATCATTAAGTTCTAATTTATTAATTTTAGATACATTACTAACGATATTTGCAACATCTTCGCCAAATTCGTCTTTTAATACTTCAAAATTAGCAGTTTTACCATAATCTAGTACATCATGTAATAAAGCCGCAATAATAGTTACTTCATCCACATTTAAATCAATTAAAATATCAGCAACATGTAGAGGGTGAGTAATATAATCATCACCACTTCTTCTTAATTCTCCTTCATATTCACGGCATGCAAAAAGATAAGCTTTCTTAATATTTTTTAACTCTTCTTCCGTAAAATTTAATTTATTATAAATAGTTTCAAAATTTATACATTCATCTTTCACTATAATCACTATCCTTATTTTCTTTTATGAATTTTAAAAAATTTACAATATCGATATTTAAGATATCATCAACAAGTTCGTACATTCTTAGATCTTTTTTTCCTTGCCACTTAGTTATAATGCAATAATTCCATAAATCAATCTTATTTATATTATTAATTTTTTCTCTTTGCCATTCCTTAATTTTTGTATTAAATGCCGGAATTAATCTTATATATAAATCATTTTGATTTACTTTACTATTATTATTTAGAGCCATAAATAAGACAGACCTTTCATAAAATTATTATATAATAATTTATTTCATTTTTAAAGGTGATTAGATGAAAAATAAAAATATCTTTTTAAAATCAACTATTATTTTGATTCTGGGAGGTATTATTACTAAAATTCTAGGCTTTATAATTAGGCTTATTTATACAAGAATTGTGGGAGCAGAAGTTATTGGCCTATATTCTTTAGTTATGCCAACCTATTCTTTATTAATTACGATTGCCACTCTTGCTTTACCTACAACAATTTCGAAATTAGTGGCAGAAGGAAAACATCAAAATATTAAAATTATTACAACATCTACTATTTTAATTATGGCAATTAATTTAATAGTGGTTTTTATTATGCTATTTTCGGCTCATTTTATTGCCAATGTTCTTTTGCATGAAGAAAGGTGTTACTTACTCATTATTGCGATGAGTTTAACTTTTCCTATTATTTCTATTTCAAGTATTATTAAAGGCTATTTTTATGGTAAACAAAATATGATTCCTAATGTGGTTTCTAATATTATTGAACAAATTGTAAGAGGAATATTAATATATTTATTAGTACCATCAATCATGGCTAAAAGCGATATTTTAGCTGCGGCTTCATTATTCTTTTTCTCATTTATTGAGGAAGTTGTCTCAATTTTTATCAATCTTTTATTTCTACCTAAAAAAATTAAAATTAATAAAAATGATTTAGGATTAGATAAAGGACTTTTAAAAAATATCTTAAGTATTTCTATTCCCACGGTATCATCAAGAATAATTGGTAATATCGGTTATTTTTTTGAACCAATTATTTTAACTAATCTACTTCTTTATTCGGGTTATTCTAATGATTATATTATTTTAGAATATGGGGCTTACAATGCATATACAATGACAATTTTAACTGTTCCTTCATTTTTTATTACAGCGATTTCATCATCTCTAATTCCTGAAATAAGTAAAAATTATTTAAAAGGTAATTATTATAATATGAAAAAAAGGCTTAAAGAAGCCTTAGGATTTTCCCTTTTTATTGGTATAATTTATTCAATATTATTAATGTTTATCGGAGATAAAATTCTTTTTGCTCTTTATAAAACAACTTTAGGTCTAAATTATATAAAAATACTTGCTCCGATATTTCCTTTATTTTATATTGAAGCTATTTTAATGAGTTATTTACAGGCTTTAGATAAAGCTAAAATTACAATGAATATAACAATTATTGGCGTTATAATTAAATTAATTGTTTTAGCATTAACTTCTCTTATGCATATTGGGATGTATTCCTTAATTATTTCGGAAATAGTTAATATTTTTGTAGTAGTTTTTCTTAATATTTACTATGTTAGAAAAGTAACTAATAGATTACAAATACCATAATTTTTCGCCATTTTTATAAACTTCTTTAATAAAACCACAGCCAAGACATTCCTCTCCCAAATATAAAACACAAGCTTGACCTGGGGTAACAGATTTTGCTTTAGAAGGATATTTAACTAAAATTTCATTATTTTCTAAATATTCTAATTCTACGGGATAATCATTGCCTCGATATCTAAATTTAGCGGTGCAAAAAGTAGGATGAGTCGCACTTATAAAATTGACATTTTCAATTAAACAAGCATCACTATGTAAATATTCTTCATCACCTATGGTGACATATAAAATATTATTTTTTACATCTTTACCACAGACAAAATGTCTTTCCGTATTACCTGATATGCCCACATTTTTTCTTTGACCAATGGTATAATTCATTAAACCCTTATGCCTACCAATAACTTCTTTAGTTGCAACATTAATAATATCACCAGGATTTTCTTTTAAATAGTTTTGGATAAATTTTTGAAAGTTTCTTTCTCCAATAAAACAAATGCCCGTTGAATCTTTTTTTTGGGCCACTACTAAAGAGTTTTCTAAAGCTATTTTTCTCACTTCACTTTTTAATAGATTACCAATTGGAAATAAGACGTCTTTTAATTCATCGGGAGTAACATCCGCTAAGAAATAAGTTTGGTCTTTATTTAAATCTTTTGCTCTTAATAATCGACCATTTTCAAGTCTGGCATAATGACCTGTAGCAATATATTTGGCTCCTAATTTAATAGCTTCTTTTTTAAATAAATCAAATTTAATATATTTATTGCATAACATATCAGGATTAGGAGTTCTTCCTTTTTCTAGCTCATCTAAAAAATATTTAAAAACATAATCCCAGTATTCTTTAATAAAATCGACCCGATGAAGAGGAATATCAAGTTTTTTGCATACTTCTAAAGCATCATTATAATCTCTTTCTTGAGGACATATAATATCATTATTAACATAATCTTCGCCATTAATAGTACTATCCCAATTACGCATAAAAAGAGCAATTACATGATAACCTTCTTGTTTTAATAAATAAGCAGCAACGGCGCTATCTACCCCACCACTCATCCCGACTACAACTGTTTCTTTCAATTTTATATTCCTCCTTTAAAGCATTAATATTTTAGCAAAAAACCTTAATATTGTCTATTTAATTTATAAGCAACTATCCATAATGTATGCTATTAAAGCAACATCTTTATTTATTTCACCACTTTTTAATTGATAATCTAATTTACTTAATTTAATAATGGCTTCTTTAATTTCTTCCATGGAATGTTTTCGTAAATTATTATGAACTTTATCAAGCATCCAATCAGTTAATTTTAAATTACTTAAAATATCACTCCTAGGTGCTTTATTTTTTTCATATAGCAATGTAGCAAGCATTAATTTATATTCACGATATAAAAGAGAAATAATAATGGTTGGTTCTACTTTAAGTATTTTACTTTCAACTAATAATTTTAATGCAATATCTAAATCTTCATTAATAATACTATCTACTAATTTAAAATTATTTTCTTCAATAGTTTTACTAGTAAGTTTTAAAACATCTTCATCTTTTATGGTGCATGGTTTACTATAATAAGTCATTATTTTAATTAATTCATTGTAAGCTAAATCAAAGTTTCCTAAACTATTATTTATAATATACCATAAAGATTTATCCGAAATACGATATTTATTATCTTCGCAAATTTTAACTAGTTCATTTTTCATTTCTGTTTTAGTTAAAGAATTACTTATAAATAGATTATTATTATCTTTAATAAGTTTATATATTTTCTTTTTACTATCTACTTTACCATTTAAAATAAAAATTAATTTGGTATGCATATTCTCATGTTCTAAATATTTTAAAACTTTATCACTTATTTCTTTATTTTTTTTAGAATCAGCATCTTTAGTAGTTCCTAAAAATTTAGCATTTCTAACAATTAGACACTTATCTTCATCAAAAAGAGACATATAAGATGCTTCCGTTAATATCTCATCAATACTACATTCATCCATATTAAAACTAATGCAATTATTTATATTGCCTTTTATTTTTTTCAAAAATTCATTTGTATGATAGATTGTTTCACTCACGATTAAATATGTATTCATGACTTTATTATCTCAAATTATTAATATTTTAACAATATTTAATATTCTACTTTATTTCTTTTAATAAATAAGATTGTTAGGAGTATATAATGAATTAAACCAATTATTAAAGCTGGCAAAGTTAAATATTTGATGTCTAAATTAAATATTAAGCCACAGATAAATATACCAATGGCATCTCCTAAAAGAGATGTTGAATATTTAGAAACCGTCATAAAAAGACTATATTCTTTAGGTACTCTATTGATAAAATATGAACCAACTAAATAGCCAAATGGTTGATCTAAAATTAAAAGATAAATAATAGTGATAAGGAAAATATATTTATTACCCGTTAAGAAAACTAAAAAATATAGTATTAATCTTAAGCCATATTTAAAGATAAGATTTACATGGTCATTAGAAAAATGCCATTTTTTAACTACTTGTAAAGCTAATAAATTAGAAACTATTCCTAAAAATAAGATTAAAAAGCTAGCTATTTGAGTTTTTAAATGCAAATTAGAGGTTAAAGTTAAAAGAGGAAGACCTAAAATACTTGACCAGATAATGGAAGACATACAATCAGTAATAAAAAATAAATAAAAGATCTTATGAGTAGTAAAATATTTTATCGCATCTTTAATATTAAAATTATTTTTATCTTTAATATTTTTAGAATCATTAATATAAATTAAAACAAAGAATGATAAAAAGATAAATAAAACAGATAATAATAAACAAGTATTATAATCAAAGAAATGTGATCCCAATGTTTTACCAATTATAAGACTAGCTACTAAAAATCCTAATTTATTACTTATTTCTTCAATTGTATTCTTTTTAGTATAGGCTTCATCGCTTTTATTAATACTAATCATTAAAGGATAAATACTTGATAAAATAACTTGATTAAAAGCAATATCAAAAAACATTACAAATTTAATTAAAAATAAATAACCAGAATTATTTAAACCTATTAAAAAGGTTCCAGTAAGCATTTTTAAGATTAAAGTTATTGTCATACCCATTTTTAATTTTTTATAAGGCACTCTAATAGTAAAAAATAAAAAGACAAAAATAGTAATAATGGAAGCAATACTTGTAACATTCGCAATAGATGTGGTAGTTAAATTATTACTACTAAGCCATAAATCACGATAACGAGAAAAAAGACCAACACTCACTGAAAATAACGCTAAAAATAAGTATAACAATTTTTCTTGTTTTTTATTATTCATTTTTTCACCTATAATAAAATATAGCATATTTTAATAACTTTTCAAAGTCTAATTTTAAAAAAGAGTAAGGCCTTAAAACTTTACTCTAATCTATATAAACATTATATAATGTATTATATTTTATGGCTTAAATTCTTTTATCGTGTGGCCTTTTGTATTAATAGTAACTCTAATTGATCCACTTGTTTGAGTATTTAAATATTTAATATTTAAATCATCTAGGGAACTAAGTGTTTCACTTGATGGATGATGATATATATTATTTCTACCACTTGAGATAATAGCTAAACTGGGATTAATATTTTTTAAAAATTGATAATCACTACTTGTTTTGCTACCATGATGAGCTATTTTTATAATGTCAGCTTTTAATAGATATTCATTAATTAATTTAAGTTCAATATTTTTTGAAGTATCTCCCATAAATAGTAATTTATTATTTAATATATTAAAATAACTAATTATACTACTTTCGTTTTCGCTATCATTATAATATTTATCAATATTGATATAATTAAAATATGAGCTTTGATAATCTTTGACAACATTACCTTCTTTAATAATTTGACTTTCTAGTTCATTAATATTTCCATTGTTTATTATAATATTTTCTATTTTAAACTTATTTATAAGATTAAGCGTTTCTTTCGCATGATCAGCATCACCATGCGAAAGAATTAGTAAATCAACTTTTCTAATTCCTATGCTTTTTAAAAATTTAATTGTATTATCAGATACATGATAGCTAGAATTAATACTTCCCCCTGTATCAATCATAATAACTTCATTTTTATAAGGGCTAATTAATAAGCTAGAATCACCCTGCCCGACATCTAAAAAATAGACATAATAGTTACTATCTAATTTATAAAGACTTTTATTTATAAGTAAAAGAAGAAATAAAATAAAACATAAATATTTTTTATTACTGCGATAAATTAAAAAAAGAATAAAATAGTAAATTATAATAATAATTGCAAACATTTTAGGTATTATTATATTAAGTTTAAATGAGTAAAATAATTGACTTGAGCATTCTAATAACTTAATTAATAGGACTAAAAGAGGATTAAAAAGGGGAATAAGCAAAGTAATAATACTTAAAGGAAATACTATTAATGAAATTAAGGGAACATAAATAATATTTAAAAAAATGCTTAGAATATTTATCTCATAATTTAAATTAATGGTAATTGGTAAACTAACTAAAAATGCCAGCAAACTAATTTTAAAAATTTTTTGAAAATAGTTTCCTTTAATTTTATCATTCATTAATATAAGGGCAAAAGAGATGGCAAATGAATAAATAAAACCAACATTATAAATTATAAAAGGATTAATTATAATTAAGAATGTAGCACAAAGTAGTAATGTTTTAAAGGAAGATGTGTTAATATTTAAACGATTTAAAATATTTTTTAAAATGTAGAATGTTACGACCCTTAAAACAGATGCTGTAAAATTAGCTAAAAATGCATAATAAATTAAAAATAAACTAATTATAATTTTTTGTCCTTTAACTTTATTTAATAATTTGTTTAATATTAAAATTAATAAACCAATATGCATGCCAGATATTGCAAATAAATGCCAAATACCATTAGTTTTATATATATTAGCCATGTCATCACTTAAATAGTCTTTATTACCTAAGATAAAGAGATTTAAATAAGTTTTTACTTCTTTATCATAACTATTAATTCTTTTAGTTAAATTATTTTTAATTTTATATAAAATATTTTCATCTTTTAAGACTTTTATATTATCTACTTTAATAGAAAGATAAATCTTATTATTATATAAATAATTTTTATAATTAAAAGTATTAGGTATTGTATTATTATAAAAATCATTCTTTTTACCAGTAATTAAAACTTTTTTCCCTAATAAATCTAAATTATCTTTTTCTTTAATATAATAAGTACAAATAATTTTTTCATTATTTTTTAAAATAAAGCTTATTTTATTATCATCATAATTAATTTTAGTAATTATACCTTCTAAAGTGGTAAAATCATTAATATTTGTTTTGTATTTAATAATAATTGTCATAAAAATGACATAAATAATAGTCAATATGATTAAAACATAATAAAAATAATTAGACTGTAATATAGTCTTTAATCTTTTTAAATGTTGCATCTTTGATACCATTTACATTTTTAATTTCTTCAATACTTTTAAATAAGCCATTTTTTTCTCGATAATTAATAATGTCTAAGGCTTTACTTTCGCCAATTCCAGTAAGAGTCATTAATTCAGTCTTACTTGCTGTATTAATATTAACAAGACTAGTCTCTTTACTTGGAATATTTTCTGTATTATTTTCTTCTTTAGATACTATTTCTTCACTACTACTAACTTCTTTATTACTTTCATTTGAATTAGTATCTTTTTCATCACTTGTAATTAGACTACTAAAAGAATCTTTACAATCCGTTATATCATATGTTGGACAATTACAAGAGGTTTCTTCTTTTTTCGAATTATTATCTTTTTTATATTCTGATTTAGTATAAACAAAAATCACTAATTCATCAGATAAATGATGACTTAAATTAATATTATCACTATAAGCATCTTTATTAAAACCGCCGGCCATTTTAACGACATCATTAATAATATTTTGATCATTAACTTCATAAACACCAGGATTTTTAACGGCTCCTTTAATTTCTACATGATATGTTTTTATTAAATTAATATCATCTTCTTTACTAAATACTTCTTCTAAATTATTATTACAAGAAAGTAAGTTATTGCTTGGACATTCACACTTTTTATTAATATACATATAAATTAGTAGTAAGGTGCTTATTAAAAGAATAATATTTAATAAAATACTAATAAATAAGATAATTAATTTAGGTGTTTTTAAATTAGAAAAAAAATCCATAAAATTCCTCCCTTCAATAATATATATAAAAGGATTTTTATGAATTTCCTTCTTTTTTCACAAAACTTTCACATTAATTAGTTAACTTTTTTAATTCTAATTGATATTTAGTCTCTTTATTTTCAATAGCTACTCTTTGAGTTAAAAATAGCATCCCGATAAAATTAATTGTTGAGGAACCACCATAACTCATTAATGGAAGAGGAACACCAGTTAAAGGAAGAAGCGCTAACATACCACATAAATTAATAACTATATGAAAAGTAAATAGCCAAAATGTTCCATAAGCAATAATGGAGTTTCTTAAATTATAAGCTTCTTTAGCAATTTTTAAAATGCGATATAGAAGAAAAATATATAATGTAAGAACAAAAATACCCATAAATAAACCTAGTTCTTCAACTAAAATGGCAAAGATGAAATCGGTATGACTTTCAGGCAAATACAAATACTTTTGCGAACTATTACCAACACCAACTCCTGTAAAGTGACCATTATTTATTGCTATAAAACCATTACATACTTGATAACCAGATTCCTCAGTATATCTTTGACAAGGATTGCGGAAATTAAAACGACTCATTTGATCACTATTAAGAATCTCTGCTCCACTATAAACTAAAGCAAGTAGTAATAAAATCCCACCAATTCCTAAAGCTAACATAATTTTGGGTAAATTGCTTTTAGCCATGGGAATGCTTATGAAAATACAAAAAGCAATAGCTAATAGAATCATGGCACTTCCAAAGTCTGGTTGCATAGCAATTAAAATCCCGATTACAAAAGCAATAGCTAGGGGAATCAAATATTGAATAATTGTAGCGTTTTTATTTTTAATTAATTTATTATAGTAAATAGCCATAAATAAAATTAAAAAAGACTTAGCAAATTCTGATGGCTGTAAGGCAAAACCGGTATGAGGAATATAAAACCAACTTTGAACGTGATTAGTAATTTCTCCATAAACTAGTAATGATGCTAAAACAATTGTAATGCCAATTATTAAGAACCAATGAATTTTTTTATACCATTTAGTTTTTATATGTAAAATAATAAAACCTCCAATGAAAGAAGCAATAATAAATGCAAGTTGTCTTACAAAAAAATAAGTAATGCTTTTATTATAACGATGAATGGCTGAAATAGATGATGCAGAAAAAACCATTAAAAGGCCAATACCACATAATAAAATAGTAACAATTAATAATGGCTTATCGATTTTTGAAAATGTTTTTTTCATATCCACACCTTATTAATATCATATCATAAGAAAAAAAATATCTAAATAATATATTAATTTTTTAATGTCAAAATGTGACTATAATTAATAAAATATAATAGATACATAAAGGAGGTATAATATGTATTATTACGGAAATAATGGCTACTATGGTGGTAACTATGCTGGTACTCCTTGTTGTGGCGGTGGAAACTATGCAGGATATACAAGTGGTTATGGTATAGGAGCAGCAATATGGATTGTTTTATTCATATTATTAGTAATAATTATCGGTGCTGGTTTCTTTACTGGCAATAATAATAATTATAATAACTAGGAAGCATAGTCTTCCTTTTTATTTGGCATTTTTATTTATTTCTTGCAACTTAATCATAATTTTTTTCTTTAATTTAGTAACTAAATTATGATAGGCTTCATTGATAGCAATATCTAGATTATCTTTTTCATAATCATTCAAATATTTTATTAAAAAAGCATCTACAAATAAATCACTATAATTAGTAGTAAATTCATCAATCATTTTTTTTAAATTCTTATTCATAAATTCTCTCCCTCTACTATTTATATATGTTTTATTTTGCCCATTTCCTTTTAAATAATTAAAAAAAATTTTTATATTTTATATTTTTTATAATATGAATATTTAAAAAAAATTATGTTTTTTGACATTTGATTGAGCCATACTTGATTTTAATTAAAAAAATCTATATAATACCTTTTTAAGAGGTATATATGGATTTAAAAGAATTTAAAATTAAATTAGATGAATTAATATCTAGTAGTGATAGAGTTTTTATTTCACCACATATTAGAGCTGATTATGATGCTTTAGCTGCTTCAATTGCAATGAGCTTGATTGTTAAAAAACTTGATAAAGAGGCATATATTGTAATGGGCGATGATATTGATAAAATGGAACAAGGAATGAAAACCATTTATAATGAAGCCAAAGAAATATCTAGCTTCATTTTTCAAAATAAAGTAGAACAAATGCTTACAGATAATAGTTTATTAATTGCTGTTGATATGAATAAAACTTATTTAACAGTTTGCTCTACTTTTTTAGATAGATTTAAAAATATTGCAATTATTGATCACCACGATTCAGATCAAGATACAATTGTAACTGATTATCAATATATTATGCCTAAATTATCTAGTGCATCAGAAATTCTTACGGAAATGTTACTTTTATCTAATGTTAAGATTACTTCAAGAATTGCCGATTATTTACTAGCAGGTATATTTTTAGATACTAACAAATTTACAAAAAATGCTAGTACTAAAACCATGGAAACAATTTATAAACTTACTAAAAAAGGTGGCGAAATTGCGCGAGTAACAGATTTTTTTACAGAAGATTATTTAGTTGACCGCAAAATTCAAAATTTGGTTTCTAAAACTCGTTTTATTACTTATACAGTGGCCGTAGCAATAGATAATACTGATACTTTGTATACTAGAGAAGAGCTTGCTAAAGTAGCGGATTATTTATTAAAATATCAAAATATTGACGCTACATTTGCTTTAGGATTAACAAATGAAGATATTATAAGTATTAGTGCAAGAAGCAAAGGCAATATTGATGTTAGTGATGTAATGCGTGAAATGGGTGGTGGTGGCAATGAATTTTCTGCTGCTAGTCAAATAAAAGATTCTACATTAGAAGATACAAATGATAAATTAACAAGAAAATTAGTACCTAGTTGTTATAAATTTCATAAATAAAATAATTAAAGTAATGGATGAAATTATATCATCCAGCTTTTTTATGACATAATATTTTTAAAAAATAAAAAGCTAAGATTTATTTAATATATTATCTTAGCTTTTAATATTATTCTATTTAGCCATTTCTTCTTTAATTGCGGCTTGTGCAGCAGCAAGGCGAGCAATAGGTACTCGATATGGAGAACATGAAACATAAGTAAGACCAATATTATGACAGAATTCAACACTTGAAGGCTCTCCACCATGTTCACCACAAATACCAAGTTTAATATCAGGGCGAACACTCTTACCTTTCTCAACAGCCATTTTTACAAGTTCACCAACACCTGTTTGATCAAGTTTAGCAAATGGATCAATTTCATAAATTTTATTTTGATAATAACTATCTAAGAATTTAGCAGCATCATCTCTTGAAAAACCAAATGTCATTTGGGTTAAATCGTTTGTTCCAAATGAGAAGAATTCAGCCTCAGTAGCAATTTTATCTGCTGTAATTGCTGCTCTTGGAATTTCAATCATTGTACCAATATGATATTCGATATCACTATTTTTTTCTTTCTTAACTTTTTCAGCTGTTTCAATAACTATATCTTTAACAAATTTTAATTCTTTAACTTCACCAACTAAAGGTATCATTATTTCTGGAACAATATCGTATCCTTCTTCTTCCTTAACCTCAATGGCTGCTTCCATTAAAGCTCTTGTTTGCATACGAGCAATTTCTGGATAAGTAACGGCAAGACGACAACCACGATGACCCATCATTGGGTTAAATTCATGAAGTTCTGAACATTTTTGCTTAATTCTTTCGACAGATACACCCATATCTTTAGCTAAAGCTTCAATTTCTTCATCAGTATTAGGTAAGAATTCATGTAGAGGTGGATCTAAGTAACGAACAGTCATAGGTAAGCCTTTTAACTCTTTATACATAGCTTTAAAATCACCTTTTTGGAAAGGTATTAAAGCATCTAAAGCTTTTTCTCTTTCTTCAACAGTATCAGCTAAAATCATTTCTCTAATTTTAGGAATACGGTCAGCTTCAAAGAACATATGCTCTGTCCGACACAACCCAATACCTTCAGCACCAAGTTCAACAGCTTTTTTAGTATCTCTTGGATTATCAGCATTAGTTCTAACTTTTAAACGACGATATTTATCGGCCCAAGACATTATACGGCCAAAATCACCAGATATAGAAGCATCTTTAGTAGCTATATCCCCATTATAAATTTTACCAGTATTACCATCAATACTAATAAAATCGCCTTCTTTAAATGTATGATTACCTAAAGTAAATGTTTTAGCTTCTTCATCTATTTTAATAGCACCACAACCAGCAACACAGCAAGTTCCCATACCACGGGCAACAACAGCAGCATGACTAGTTCTACCACCACGAACTGTTAAAATACCTTGGCTTGCTACCATACCTTCAATATCTTCTGGCGTTGTTTCAAGTCTAACTAAAACAACTCTTTCACCTTTACCGCCTTTGCCTTCTCTTTTAGCATCTTCAGCCGTAAAGACTACTTTACCAGCCGCAGCACCAGGTGATGCAGGAAGTCCTTCGCCAATGGCCTCTGCTTTCTTTAAAGCCACATCATCAAAAGTTGGATGTAGTAATTGATCTAAGCTTTTAGCTTCAATACGTAGGACAGCTTCTTCTTCACTAATCATTCCTTCATCAACTAAGTCACAAGCAATTTTTATAGCAGCATGAGCTGTTCTTTTACCATTTCTTGTTTGTAAGAAATAAAGTTTACCATTTTCAATTGTAAATTCCATATCTTGCATATCACGATAATGATCTTCTAGCTTTTGAGCAAGTTTCATAAATTCGTTATAACATTCTGGTAAGTCTTTTTCAAGTTGAGTAATAGGTTGAGGAGTTCTTACACCTGCAACTACATCTTCCCCTTGAGCATTGATTAAATATTCACCATAAATACCTTTTTCACCAGTAGCAGGATTTCTAGTGAATGCTACACCTGTACCAGAAGTTTCGCCCATATTACCAAAGACCATAGCTTGAACATTAACAGCAGTTCCCCAATCTCCAGGAATATCATTCATTCTTCTATAAACTATAGCTCTTGGATTATCCCATGAACGGAAAACAGCTTTAACAGCTCCAAGTAATTGTTCATGAACGTCTTGAGGAAATTCCTCACCATTCATATTTTCTTTATAAACTTGTTTAAATCTTTTAACTAGTTCTTTTAAATCATCTGTTGTAAGTTCATTATCATAAGTAACACCTTTTTCATGTTTTACTTCATCAATAATTTTTTCAAAATAAGATTTTGGTACTTCCATTACAACATCAGAGTACATTTGAATAAATCTTCTATAAGAATCATAAGCAAAACGAGGATTATTTGTACTTTTTGCAAAGCCTTCAACAGATATATCATTTAAGCCTAAGTTTAAAATGGTATCCATCATCCCTGGCATACTAGCTCTTGCACCACTTCTAACAGATACTAAAAGGGGCATTTCTTCGTCGCCAAATTTTTTGCCAATCATTCCTTCTAATTTTTTTAATGCAACTTGCATTTCATCAATTATTTCATCACGTATAACTTTGCCATTATTATAGTAATCAGTACACGCTTCTGTAGTAATCGTAAACCCTTGAGGAATAGGTAATCCTAAATTAGTCATTTCAGCTAAATTAGCACCTTTACCTCCAAGAAGCTCACGCATATCTTTGTTTCCTTCTGAAAACAAATAAACATATTTTTTTGTCATTTTATAAGCCTCCTAAACAATATTTTAACACATAGCTTTCTTATAACAAAAAATTATGTTTTAATTTTGACATTTATTGACGTTTTTTATTAGGATGATACTTTAAATAAGCGCTTCTAAGCCTATCATTACTAATATGAGTATATATTTCGGTTGTATTTAAATTTTCATGGCCAAGGAGTTCTTGAACACTTTTTAAATCAGCACCATTATCAAGTAAATGAGTTGCAAAGGTATGTCTTAAAGTATGAGGGCTAATTTTATGCTTAATAGATGATTTTTTAATAATTTTATCAATAATATATTCAATACTTTCTCTACTTAATTTACCTCCTAATTGATTAACAAATAAATAATCGATTGGCTCTTTTAAAAAATCATTTCGAACTTTTAAATATTTTTCTATTAATACTTTACAAGGCTCGCCAAAATAAACTATTCTTTCTTTATTTCCTTTTCCTAAAACTCTGATAGATTTATTATTTAAATCAAAATCATGCATTTTAATGTTCGAGGCTTCACTTACTCTTATACCAGTTGAATATAATAATTCAAATAGACATTTATCTTTGATATCTTCACTTTCATCTTCTTTAATTGAGGCAATTATTTCATCTACTTCAATAATACTTAAGTAATTAGGTAATTTCTTTTCAACTTTAGGATTTTTAACTCTTTTAAATACATTATCTTCAAGTAATTTTATTTCAATTAAATAATTATAAAAGCTTCTAAGAGTACTTAAATTTCGAGAAATAGTTTTATTAGTGAAATGTAAGTTATCTAAGTATTTTAAAAATTTCATAATATCATTTTTAGATATTTTTAAATAATCAATATGATTAACTTCTAAAAAATCTTTATATAATATTAAATCTCTTCTATAGCTATCTTTAGTAAGTTCACTATAATTTAATTCTTTTATTAAATACTCTAAAAATTTTTCAATTGCAACATCTATTTTCATAATTTAATTATATAACAAAAAAAAATAGATGGCTATTTAATTTTCATCTATCTTTTCTAATTTTCTAGCTCTATTTAATTTGCTTACTAGTTCGTCATTAATCATAAAATAAATACTTCTACTTTTAGAATATGGTATTTCTCCTAGTAATCTAAAAATTTCATTTTTATTATTATTTTTTAAGGCTTCTTTAAAAGCTTTAAGACGATTTTCCAGTAAATTATCACTAATGAATTGCTCAATAATTTTTTTATAAAAACCATATAATTTATCTTTTAAACTTTGTTCCATTTCATTAGTATCATTTTGAAATTCTAAAATGACATCAAATTTTTCTTTTGTTAATGCTTCTAAATGATGATTTAAGCTACTAATAACTTTAAAAGAACCATCTAAATATTTTGACTCTACAAGATTATTTTGTTCAATTATTCTTTTTAATTCTAAAACAGTATATTTACTAGTAAATTCATCTATAGAAGAAATAGTATTATTAATTGGCTTATCTAAAGTAGGTATACTATTAATTTCTATTATACAATTATCCCCTGGTCTAATTTCTAAAACTAAATTATATATAGTATTTTTTATAATATCATTTTTTTCCATAATAACATCCCCTTTACAAGGTATATTATTATAGCATTTATATAAGTAAGATGTCAATCTTTTTAGGATTTAAGTTTCCGTATTTTTAAAATTTTAAGTACGATTTTGATAATTTAAGATTTACATGTCAAATAATATTCTATT
>CANQZQ010000011.1 GCA_947628375.1 uncultured Bacilli bacterium | reverse complement strand
AAACAAAAAATCAGAAAAAGTTTTCAACATTTTTCTGATTTTTTTATTTTCTTTATTTTTTATGGAAACTCAAATAATTTAATCTTCTATTTGGTAGCTATCTAATACTTTATTATTTTTAAAATCATATTTATATATTTTATAATAATAATTAGCATTTTCATCAATAAAGCAAAATACTAAATATGATGCATCTTTCGTTTTCATATAACTTGGTACAACATTAACTAAATTATTAATATTATTCCCCAAAATACTTTGGTATTTATTAGGAAAGTCATAATTTAATTTTAAATATTCTTGATAATTAGAAGTACTTTGATTTATATTTGTATAATTAATTAATAAACTAATTATTTCTTTAAATTCGGCGTCTTCATACCAATGATTATCTTTTTCTTGTTCATACATTTTAATTAACATATCGGTAATCATAATTGTTTCTTCTTCTGTAATATTATGATAACGATGAGTTGCTTCTAAAAATTTATTATATTCACTAACAGTAATACCGGCACTATTAAATAACATAAATAACTTATAGCTACCATCATTACTAAAATATATTTCATTTAATTTATCAAAACCATAAATATAAGCTAAAGCTCCAATTACATTAGTTTGAAATTTATAAGCTCTTAAAACATTTTTATTTAAATAATAACTTGAGAAATATTCTGCTCCACCTTCTATAATAAAGTTTGGTTCCTCCATTATAACTAGTTCACAATTATTATTTTCTTTAATATTTAATTTGATAAAATCACTATTAGATAAATATTTATCACCACATTTAAATATTTCATTGGAATTATCTATATTAAATGAAAAATCAACAAAATGGGTAAGTTCATGATACATAACATTATTATCATCATTTAATAAATCAATTCTTTTATCATCATCATAATAAAGACCTGTATATCCTTCTTCATCTAAAACATCTTTTTTAGTTATATTTAGTTTTTTTAAAGATGATAATAAATAGTATTCATCTAAATAATCTTTATTTAAAGCTATTTCATAAAATAAATCTAATACTTTATTTTGATAATTATTAAGAAGATTATTATTTAAAGCAATATAAGCATATTTTTTAAATAATTCTTCATTTTCATTAATTGTATCTTTCATCCAAGTTAAATTATATTCATTTATTAAATCATTAATATTTATATCTTGATATGGTTTAGAAAAATTTACTTCTAAATCTTTTTTAGTTAATGATTTACTATTTTTATCTAAATAAAAGATATCAAAATTAAATAAACTTTCACCAATTAATTTAGTATTATCATCACTAATCATCATATTATTATAAACATTTGGAATTATTATTTCATCATTAAATAATAAACCATATTTTTTATCTTTTTTAAAAATACAATAATTAGAATTATTTAGGCAATTAATCGAATCATATTCTTTAGTTTTGACTTTTAAATTTTCATCAACTAAAAAACTAGAAGCACCATTTTCACATAAATAATTTTCATCATTTATATATCTAAAATTATAATAGCAAGGATTATTATCTACTTTTTGGCCATTTAAAGTACTTAAAGATATATTTCCAGCATTAGTATCATCAAATTCAACATAAGATGATAAATATTTACCAATAGCAAAAGTATTGTTATCGCTTTTTTCGATTTTATTATTATATAAAATATAATTATTATTTTCTTTTAAGAGATTTAAAGCCTTACTTCCTTCACTTATAACATAATCTTCATAACAATCTTCACTTAAAAGATTATTATCTTGATCATATACTTGAAAACCAAAAGAACACTTATTAAAATTAAAATGATAATTTTGAATATCTATTTCTTTGTTATTTAAAACTAAACCATAGTTACTTGTAAATGAGTAAGTGTAACCATCATTATCTTCTAAGCTAAAACCATTAGTATATATTGTCTTTATCTTATATTCTTTAAAAGTATCATTAACTAAATCATAAAGATATAATTTCTTTTCATCAATACTTGAAGCATAGACATAAGAAGCATTAGTAATAAAATAATTTATTTTAATATTCTTTTTAGTATCTAGATTAATAATATTATGATCACTAAAAATATAATTTCCTACTTTATTAAAATAACCATCAATATCAGAATAGACTTTTTCATTTTGAGAATCATATAAAATATCATTATTATAATAATATAATGCATTATCTTTTAAATCATCAACTAGAGTAATATAAGAATCAGTCTCGGTAATTAATTTTAAATTTTTATCATATAAATAATACTTATCATTATCATTTATTACTAAACCATTAATAGATGATGAAATAATAGCATTACCATTATAAATAAAATCTATAACTACTTCGCCATTTTTTGAAAGAGCCCCTAAAGTATTATTTTTACTAACAAAAATATAGTCATTAAATAAATATTTATATTCATAATCATTAAAACTTTTTTTATCAACAATAACTAACTTTCCTTCATTATTTTCTTCTATATTTTTATTTTTATGAAAAAAGATAAAATAAATAAATATGAGTAGTAATATAAGTACTAATATAATAGCTAAAATAATTAATATTTTCTTTTTCCCTTTGTTATTCTCTTTCATTTAGCTTCACCTAGTTTAATTATACAAAAAAAGGATTTAAAAAAAAAGATTAATTTATAGATTGCTAGTAAATAATGTTTTTGCTAAAATAATTTATATATTAAGAGGTGGATTTATGTTAAAAGAAGTTAAAAATTTAACTAGTTATAATTTAAAAAATTTACTTAAATTTGAATTTATTTTTAAATTGTTAACTGTTTTGGTGGCATCACCTATATTTTTAGGATTATTTAATTTAATAACGCGTTTAACAGGTTATAGTTATTTAACAAAAGAGAATTTTTTAAATTTTTTACTTAATCCAATTACTTTGGTTATGTTAATCATTTTATTTTTCTTAATAACTTTTTATAGTATTTTTGATATTGGTGTTATTATTTATTTAACTGATGGATCATATCATAAGAAAAAAATTAAATTAAAAGACGCTATAAAATATTCTTTAAAAAAGTCTTCAAAAGTATTGCATTTAAAAAATATTTTGATTGTCTTTTTAGTAATATTTTTAATTCCTTTTCTTAATATGGGAATAGGTATTAATTTAATATCATCAATTAAAATTCCCGAATTTATTATGGATTTTATTAAAGATAATCAAACATTATTTATTCTTTACACTATTTTAGTTATTCTTTTAATGGTTTTATTTCTAAGATGGATTTATAGTTTGCATTATTATTTTTTAGAAGATTGCAATTTTAAAGAGTCCATTAAAAAAAGTAATAATTTAAGTAAAAAAAATCACCTAAAAGATTTAATAAAAATAAGTTTAACGCAAATACTTTTAAGTATTATCTATTTATTATTTATTATTTTAGAAATATTTATTATTATAGTTATTAACAAAATATTTAATCAGATTACTATTTTAAATTCTTTACTAATAACTATTACTTGGGTTGTTATAGCGATCTCTTTTATTATTTATGCTATTTTATCAACGGCGATTAGTTATATAATATTAAGTGCTTTATTTTACCATCATAAAAATGAAAGAAAAGAAGAAATAGTAAATATTAATTGGACTCAAGAAGAAGAAAAAAAGAAAAAGAAAAATTATATAGTTATTATCTTAACAATAATGATCTTATTTATCTTAACTATTTTTACTAATTTAATTATGAAAGGTAAATTTAACCTTAATGTAGAATATTTAAGAACGATGGAAGTGACGGCCCATAGAGGAGCATCCGTTTTATATCCCGAGAACACAATGAGCGCTTTTGTGGGTGCTAAAGAGCTTGGAGCTGATTGGATTGAGCTTGATATTCAGCAAACTAAAGATAATAATCTAATTGTTTTACATGACACTAATTTTAAAAGAACGGCAGGTGTTAATTTAAATACTTGGGATGCCACAATTGAAGATGTATTAAAATTAGATGTTGGTAAATTCAAAGGAAAAGAATTTACTGGTGAAAAAGTACCTTTATTTGAAGATGTAATTAAATGGGCGAAAGATAATAATATGAAATTAAATATTGAATTAAAACCAACTGGTAAAGAAAAAGATTTTGAAAAAAATGTAGTTGATATTATTAAAAAATATAACTTTGAAAATGATTGTGTTATTACTTCGCAAGTTTATGATGTTTTAGAAAATATTAAAAAAGCTAGTGAAAATATTATAACTGTTTATGTGACGGCCCTTGCTTATGGAGATATTTCTAAATTAGATGCTGCGGATTATTTTAGTGTAGAAGCAACAAGTGTTACTAAAACGATGGTTTCTAAATTACATAATGAAGGAAAACAAATCTATGCCTGGACAGTTAATACTGAAGAAAGTATTAATAAAATGATTAATTTAAATGTTGATAATATTATTACAGATAATCCAACTCTTGCTAAAAATTTGATATATCAAAGTAAAACTAGTAATGTAATAACGGAAATTGTTAACATAATTAATAAATTATTTAAATAAAAAAAGACAAATATTAATGTTCTAATTTTGCATTAATATTTGTTTTTCTTTTTGTAATTCATAACTTATTAAATTTATGCCTTCTAGATTTTCTTTGTGCATATCTACACCAATAATTCTACTATTATCATAAGTTTTATAATAGTAAATACCTTCATCCATATTACAGCAAGAACTATAAATAGTTATTTCATATTTATCTTCACCCATATGAACACACCCTCTTTGTTGTTCGACAGAACCTAAAATATGAAAAAATTGACTAACACTACTTAATTCAGTAGGATTTGATAAAGAATTCATTTTCGTAAATGCCACCTTAACAAATCTAGAAGCACTGGATAAATCACCGGGTAATCCTAGGGCACCCATACCCCGACTATAAATATCAAAATTTAATTTAGATGAGAAATTATTAACTGGTTGTTCAATAGATAAACTCATATAATTATTTAAGTTTAACATATGATAATCAAAAGTTGGATTATTAGTTAAAACTCCAACAGGATTATCATATATTTTTAAGCCATCTTTTACACTTTCAACAGTTATAGAACATTCTTTATCACTAATAATCCAATGAAGAGGAGAAGTAGGTAATGTATCACTAAAATTGATATTAGCAATATTAATCTTTTTTAATAATTCTTTTACTTCTTTGATACTTGCACATTGTGATAAAACCCAAGGAATAAATTCAAAAGGAGCAATATTATCTAGTGATGAATCTATTTCATTATAATAAGCATTTTTAGGGAAATTAAGACCAGCCATACCTAAACCTTTTTCATTAATGGCATCATAATATAGTGGATAATTATCTGTTACATAAGCCATACCAATTAAGGCATAATGGGTATTTATTTCTTTTACCTTTCTAAATTTAAAAGGATAATTTCTAGGTGTAATAGTAACTGTTTCTTTATAAGAATATTCTAAGTCTAGATTTCTCCCAAAATAATGATTTTTTGTATTATAAGTTATTGCTGTACACATTTATATATCTTCCTTTCATACTAACAATTTATATATTTTCAAATACTTTACCTAATGATTCATTGATGACTAAATTAGCTTTATAATCATAAGGTGTTTTGTCTTTATTAATTAAAACTAAATATTTACCATTAAAATAATTTATTAAACCACTAGCGGGATACACTGTTAAAGAAGTTCCAGCAATAATTAACATGTCAGACTCTCTAATAGATTTAATTGCTTCATTTAATACAACTTCATCGAGCACTTCTTCATACAAAACAACATCTGGTTTAATTATTCCTCCACAACTGCATTTAGGAATGCCCTTACTTTCAAAAACATATTTGCCATCATAAAATCTATGACATTTAAGGCAATGATTTCGATAAACACTCCCATGTAATTCATATACCACTTTAGAACCGGCTTTTTGATGAAGCCCATCAATATTTTGAGTAATAATAGCTTTTAATTTACCATTATTTTCAAGCTCTACTAATTTTTGATGAGTAATATTAGGCTCATATTTTAGGGAGTTCATTTTATTTTTATAAAACTCATAAAATTCTTCTGGATTATTTATAAAAAAAGAATGACTTAATATTTCTTCTGGCTCATATTTATACTGCATATTATAAAGACCATCTTTACTTCGAAAATCAGGAATGCCACTTTCAGTCGATACTCCTGCTCCCCCAAAGAAAACTATTTTATTACTTTCTTTAAGCATTTTTTTAAATTCTTCAATTTTCTCTTCCATAATATTTCATTTAAAAAAGAATAAGTAGCTATTTTATTCTTCTTGCAAAAGCACTACTAATTCTTTTTACATCTCTTTTAATAATTATCATATCAACTATATCAATAATAGCATGAATAATTAACATAATACCAATAAATATTGAAAGGGTTAATGATGCTTCAAAAGGATTAAAGACCACTATCACACCAAGAATTAAATCAAGTATTCCAAGAATTAATAATAAAACCCAAGGAACATCTTCACCTTTTAAAGCTAATGATAATTTTAGAGAATTTATACTTGTTAAAATAATCCAAACACCAATAGCAATAGCAAAAACTATTGATAAGATACTTGGTTTACAAATGAGAATAATCCCTAAAACAACCGATAAAATTCCTGGTAACATGCCATCAAAAGGTATATAATATTTATAAGCTTTAACATCTAGAATAATTAGAATAATTCCATATACTATTATATAAATTGCGGCGATTATACCCATTGTTTTTAAAGATATAGATGGATAAAATATTAAAATTAAACCCACAATAATAGCCATAATAGATGAAAAAATGATAGAATTAGTTGTTCTTTTAAATATTTCCTTCATTTTATTTCTCCTTAATTTAATTATACTAAATTTCTTTTAAAAAGTCTTTAGAATAATTATACTATTTTATACTTTTTTCAATTGCTCTTACTAAATTCCTTACTTTGTCATTTTTAATTTTAGTAGTATTAATTACTACTTCAGGATCGTCATCATTTTTCATGTTTTTCAGTAAAAGTTAAAGCAAATAAGTCAAATTCTAATGTTTTTCCATATTGCCAGAAAACAGAATTCATTAATTTTTCATACCCTTTTATTAATAACTCATAGTTAGCTCTAGCTAAAAATTTATAGTCGTGAATACTAACTTTTAAATTATGATCATTATGATAAAGAATAGCAATTCTTTTAGCAAAAGTTTTATATAAATCAAGTAGTTCATCTTTAATGGATTCTAACCCTATAATACTAGCTAAATCAATTTCAAATAAATACTTATTAATATCTCTACATTGCTCTGGCCATCTTTTGTTTTTAATTAGTCCACTAATATAATTATTCCATATTTCCATGACAATTTGAGCAGCTAAATATTTACCAGCCAATACTTCTTTTTTCATCAACAACTATAGTTTCATCAATTGTTCTTTTAGGCTTGTTAGATAAATACTCACCAATAATGTTATAAAACTTTTCAACAGTTTTTTTATTTCTTTCAATTTCCCAATGATAAGTATTAATAACGCTTTTATCGTAACTACCTAAAAGATAGTTAGCTGAAATAATATAATCATCTTCCCATTCACTATATGTCATGTACATATGAGGATTAGGTTGTTTTTGATTTGTAATACGATTTCTTTCATACCAATCATATTCTGTTTTTCTTTCAAAAAACCTTTTAAATAAAGGGACATTTTCATACATTACATCTTCAACTGGCATTTGTTCTTCAAAAAAATATAAGAAACTCATAAATTCTGATGTTGTAAAACTTGGTTCATAACCATTATTAACTTTATAAATCATATATTCAACAATTAGATCATCAACTGTTAATTCATGTTCTTTATTTACCATATAAACCTCCTTACTACCTCATATTATACTATTGATTTATGATATTGCATACTAAATTTGTATTTAAATAATAATTATGTTAAACTAATTACTTGTAAAAATCTTTTTTAGGAGTTTAAAAATGAAATATGTAAAAGCATTAGCTAAAATTGAAAATATTTTAAAAAAACACGAAGAAAAATTATGTTTTAATAAAAAAAGTTTAAGTATTTCTAGCTTTGCTATTTTAGAATATTTAAAAGAATATGAAGTTGGTATACCTTTACAATTTTACGATAAAAATAATAATGATTGCGTTTTAAATTGGCTTTTAGATGAAGAAAAAAAAGGTCATGTTGCGTATGCTTTTTCTGATAATACTTATAAATATAATGGTCAAGTGCTAACTGATTTTGCATTTATGCAATTTGATAGTTTAGTTGAAGATGCTATATTTGTTATGATAACTTTTAATAATGGTATGCCAAATTATTTAAAAAATGATATTCTAACTCAAGAAATGGCGGAACCAATATTATTAAAAATTAATGAAGAAGATTCCTTTTATGATATTTTAGATCAGATATCATTAGAAAGTACTAACATACCTAGTAAAACTATTAAAGTTAATAACTTACATTATCTTATTATTCCAAGAATAGCTTGTGAGGATTGCTTTGTTTTTTGTAAAGAAGATGATGAAGAGTTATATGGTCTTGGATCAACTATCGAAGAAATACAAGAAAGTTTAAAAAGAAAAAAATTAACAAAAAGCAGATAAGCATTGACTTTTAGTTTAATAATATTTATCATTAAAATGATTTTTGGGAGGATTTAAAATGAATTTAGAAGAACAACCTTTAAGTACTAATTTAGAAAAATATAAGAATATTATGTTAAGATATAGAAACGGGGAATTTGGTTATAAATATCTTACTTTAAAAGAAATTTTAGAAGCCGCGAATGAAAAAGAACTTTTTGATGAAATGTCCATTGAAGAAATAGATTATTTAATTTTAAATAGTTCCGGTATTTTAAAAACTTTTTTTGCTACCAAAAAAGCGAAAAAAATAGAAGCTTTAAATATTCAAACGAATGCTAAAAAATTAGAAAGAAAATAATAGATATGGATATTCAAATAATAGATAATGATAATATTTTTAATTACCGGGTTGCATCAATTATTAGAAATGGCAATAAAATATTAGTTCAAAAAGATAGCCGCGTTTCTTATTATGCCCTACCTGGTGGTAGATGTAAAATAGGTGAGTCGTCAATTGTTGCCATCATAAGAGAATTTAAAGAAGAAACTGGAATAGATGTTTCTTTTAAAAAGGAAATTGGAATTCTTGAGAATTTTTTTACATCTAGTTTTAATAATAAAAATTATCATGAAATATTAATTATCCATGAATTAGAATTTGATAATAAAGATATTTATAATAGAGAAATTATTTCTAATATTGAAGAAAAACATAAGAATCAATTATCTTATGTTTGGTTAGATATTAATGAATTACAAAATGAAAATTTTAAGCCAAAAATTATTATTGATTTGTTAAATAAAAATGATTTTTTTCATTATGTAAATGTTGATTAATTATTTTAAAATATTATTTTTTTAAATTAGACATTATTAACTTATATATTTTTTAATTTTTTATTAGCTTTAACTATCATATATATAGACATAGATGTATTTAATAAACATACTACAAACCCCATTATACTAGTCATTATAATTTTAAATTCACTATCATTTGTTCCAAACTCTGAAACCATAGCAACTTCTAAAGAAATCATCGAAATCATAGCAACCGTTAAATTAATACATTTACTTGATAATAAAAGAGGACTATAATCTTTTCTATATTTGGTTACATTTATAATTGCACTTATGATTAAATAAAAATCATATATAGCTACAATATAAATGATAAATCCTGCATAAGTTATTTCTTGATTTTCTTTTATTATTAAAATAATCATTCCTGATAATATTAAATTTAAAAATAAAAGGATGATTCCTATTAATTTTAGTTTTTTATATTCACTTTTTAAATCTGTTCTTACTTCATTTTTAATATCTTTTAAAATAGATAATTTCATTAAACATAAAATTAGATAATAAACTGCAAAAGTAATAAACCACCAAGACATGTAATAGATTCCTGTACCTAATTTAAAAATGCCATAAACAAAATGAAGTAAGATAGAAAAAGCAAGACTAACTTTGGTTATTAAAAATTTTTGTTCCTTATATAAATGATAAGATTTAGATTCTTTTATAATATTATTGCTAAACTTGCAAATCTTATAAAACCAGATACAAAATATTATTAAAGCATAAGTAGATAATAGATAACTTATATAAGCAAGAAGTGTATTTTCTAAATGGAAACTAAATACATAAATTAACAATCCAAAACCTATATTAAATATAATGAAACCAATTATCTTATTTGGTAAAAATATATTATTTAATAACTTTTTCATAAAACTCCTATAATCAAAAAAGAAGATTTTTGCAATCCTCAAATTACTTTTTATCGCTTTTTATATAAGAATATATAGGGTAATTAAATACACAAATAAGTAAACCAACAATACCTGTAATAATGCCAATTATTAAGTCAGTTTTAGAGGGATTATCAACCATAACCTTACTCATACCAAAGCCCATTACTAAGGCTCCAATTATTCCTATTATCCAAGTAATTGCTATTCCAAAGTTTATAGGGGTATGTTCTTTTTTAGGATGATTACTTTTATATACAGGAATTATCATAAGAAGAATAATAAATCCTAAAATTGCAACTATAACGCCAGATGCGAATAAATCCCATTCAGGTATTAAGCACATACACATTCCTATTGCAAATACTAAGCCACCAATAGTTCCTAAAATAATTTCTAATAAAGTTTCCTTTTTCATTCGTTACCTCCAATACTTTATTTATTTAATTCATTCTTGTTCTTTCCTTCAATAATTAGACACTTGTCTTTTTATTACAATTTTAGTATAATCTTTTAGAAAAAGAAATACAATCAACAATCTATCAACATTTATCCAATTAAAGGAGTTTAATTTATGAATACGCCAAATAATAAAAGAAGAAAAGAAACAAGAGATAAAATTAGTAAAGTTTTTATGAATTTATTACAAACTAAAGAAATAAGTAAAATATCCATTACTGATATTTGTAAACTTGCTAAAATAAATCGTTCAACTTTTTATGTTAATTATCTTGATATTTATGATTTAGCTAATAAAATAGGCGAAGATTTAGAACAAGAACTAGCACTAGTGTATAAAGAAGAAAGAGAAACAAATCATAACTCAAATGATTTTTTAAAACTTTTTAAACATATAAAAGAAAATCAAATATTTTATAAAACTTATTTTAAATTAAACATGGATCAAAATTTTATAATTAAAGAATATGATTATCATTTATCACAAAAAATATATAATGATAAATATATTGAATATCATATGGAATTTTTTAAAGCAGGACTTAATGCTATTATTAAAAAATGGCTTAACAATGGATGTAAAGAATCACCCGAAGAATTAGAAAATATATTAGAAAGTGAGTACGCAAATAAAAAAAGTTATTATAATTAATTATGCAAATTTATTACAACTAATTCAGGGCGATTATTAATTCTAAATGGTAGTATACTATTACCTATACCTCTACTAACAATCATAGTGGTATCACCTTTATTAAATACGCCACTTGTATACTTTGGGAATAAACCTTGATTTGGAGCTACTAAACCACCAATAAAAGGAATTCTAATTTGTCCTCCATGAGCATGTCCAGTTAATACTAAATCAATATTTTCACTTACATAAGTATCAAATAATTCAGGCCGATGAGAAAGTAAAATACTATAGTTATGATAATCATATTCTATTCCTTTTAATTCATCTTTGATAATAGTACTATCATCAATATAAGTATTAGCGTTAAATGAAGGATCACTAACTCCTAAAATATTAATAAAAGCATCATTTATATTTAATACTTCAGCTTTATTATCTAAAATGATAACATTATTTTTTCTTAATTCATTTTCTAATTCTTTGTTACTTGCAATTTTAGCTTCATGATTACCAGAAACATAATAAATCGGTGCTATATCTTTAATTTTTTTAATGAAATTAATCGAAGTGTCTATAGAAAGTTTATTACTATCAATTAAATCTCCGGTTAAAACAATTAAATTAGGTTTAATGTTTTTTATTTTCTCTATTAAATCATTAGTAAGTATTTTAGATTTGGTATTATGAAAATCTGATATTTGAACAATTTTATAATTATTAAATTCACTAGGTATTCTTTTATTTATAATTTCATAATTACTAACTTGTAATTTATTATTTTCATAATAAAGATAAAATGATAATAAACCAAATAAGCTAATAACTATTATAACAATTACTATTCTCTTCATAAATTTCTCTTCTAATCTATTTATTATATTTCTTCTTACAAAATAAACCGATTAAAAATAAAATAATACTTGGTAAAATAAATTCTAAACTTCTCACAATTATATAAGTATAAAATGGTGCTGAATTATTTAAAGCATCATAATGAAAATAATCAATTCCTATTAAACTTAAAAAAATAATAATTAAAAATAGTGAAATAGCAAATAAATATTTATATATATTTTCCATAAGTTCACTCACCTTCGTTAGCTACATTGTATCATAAAATTGACTTGATTTAATAATTAAAGTATAATTTAACTATCGATATGGAGAGTTAATTATGAGTGTTGAACAAGAAATAATAGATTATTTTACTAGAAGAATTGAAGAAAATATGGAACAAATATTAAAAGCATTTAGATTCTTTTTAAATGATGAATTATATCAAAAATTGGTAGATAAAATAGATAAAATTGTTCCTGTTTTTTATGTAGATAAAAAAGGGATAGAAAAATGTTTGGAATCGGGATTATCTCCTGAAGAAGAAAGATTATTAGAATATTTTGAAGATAAAATAGATGCTAATCCCCAAAGAAAAATTAATGGGGAAAAATATGTAATAAATGAAAATCTTGAACAAAAGTATTCAGATTATATTAATTCTCATGAGGGAGAATTTACCAGCTGTCTTCCCTCAAAAAATATTATATATTATATGATAAATATTTGTGATGGAGGATTAATGTATGCAGTAGATATTAATCTTATTCATTGCTATTTGGATATAATTCTAAGAAGAAATGCTGATTATTTATTACCAAGAGAAGATTTTACAGATCCTTATGAAAAAGAAACTTATAAAATATTAAAGGAAAAATTAGCTATTTTAATTTATAGAAAATTAAGAGATAATAATACATATATTTTAGACAATAAAGAGCATTCTGCTAATCCAAATATTGATGAAGTAGATCAAGAATTCTTTGCTAACTTTAGTGATTTAATAAATTTATTTTTGCAAAGTCCTTTAGAATTTATTAACATTGTTGGAAAAGACAATTTTAACAATTTTGCTCATTTATATGTAAAAAATTATAATAGTGAATATATAGAAAGTTATGATACTCATGATGCGGTCGATAAAGATGAAATAGAAGAAGCCATAGAAGCTATGGCTAAATATAGAGCTAGTAAAATGCATTTAGAAATAATGTATATTGATATTCCAACTATTGAAAAGATGCTAGATCAATATCGTCAAAAAAAAGAAAGTCAAGTAAATAGTGCTGATTCAGTTTCAAAACATTTGGAATATCTAGCATTTTTACAAAGATGTAGAGGTAACAGAAGAGGTATTTATAAAAAAGATATAAACATTATAGATGATATTGAAATAATAGATAATAAAATTGATAATCAAAAAATTATAGATGATACTTATAATGTTGATTCTACAAATTTTCGTAAAATGTAGAACTTTTATATTCTTGGATATTTAGCAAATTCAATTTCTAATTTGTCATAGATTTCAAAGAAAACCTAATTTAAACTCATTATAAACATTTTTATTTCACTAGTATTATAAAGATTTAAAATAATATTTTCTCATACAAAAAAGTAAAAATAAAATGTTTATTTTTACCATATCTATTTCTGTAATAGTCTTACAAATAAATTATATAATAAAATCTTTTAATGTTTCAAACTAATAAATTATTTATTACTTTCTTATTTAAATTTTTATTGATTTTAAATTCTTTTAACTAATTTAGATGAATTTTCTTTCTCTTTTTAATGTAGTTGGTTCAGCTAAAGAAATAATATAATTAGGGTCATCTACACTAGTGAAATTTAAATTAGCAATGGTATCATAAAGATTTATTTTTTTATCGTTAAAGTAAGTAAAACTTAATTCTTCTTTTATACTATTAATAAAACTTAAAAAATAAGGACACTCACGTTTTATTTCTTCCATTAACTCATTAAAATCTATACTTTGCAATTTTTCAGCAAAGGTATTTCCATTATATTTTATTTTCATAGTATATTTTTCTTTTAAGAATTTAAAACGAATATAAAACGATTCACTATCTCTATTTTCTTCTATAGTCATTTTGGCTTCACCAAAGACATTACCATGACCGCCTTTAATATAATTAAAGCCTATATTAATTGCTTCATCATTATTAACAGGACCGTAATAATGGAAATTGTCCCATATGCCTTCGTTATTTCTTCTTTCTATTTCAATACCTAGTATTTGTCATTATAGCTTTAACATGTGTTTCATAATTAGCCCTTATTAGAGTTATAAATTGACCATCTTTCATCAAGTTACCAGTAAAACCATATGTTTTTTTATAATCAGTTGTATTGCAATTAACTCTTGCAAAAGAATAATGAAAATTATCTTCCCTTAAATCATAAGTTCCATGTACTTTGCCAATTGATGTATAAAGATCAAAATAATAACCACGACTGGCTATAGCATCATCCCTAAATTCACTATTTTCTAAAGAAATACTACCTACTAATAAATTATTGTTATAATAAAAATTAATACTTGTACCATTATCTTTTCAACTAGTAATATTTAAACCAAAAATTTTGGCAAAAGCCATTACTCTATTAGCTAATTCCTTTTTCATAAAAATCTTTTCTCCTCAATTTATAAAGGATATTATAAATAATAATTATTTCTTTTGCAATGCATAAATTCTTAGAAGATTTTTGATTTTTATTAAATATATTAAATTATATTTTTTAATATATTTTCCAATTCTTGATATTTTCCTTTATAAGAATGATTGGCACCTTCAATTATTTGAAGATAACATTTACTAATATTATTTTCTAAATATTTTTTAACTACTTCAATAGGTTGAGTTAATACACATTCATCAATATCTCCAAATAATACGAATACAGGTATATCTATATCATTAAGAATTTCACTTTTACTATTTGCTCCTTCAGCATACCTAATAAAATCATTTTCACCATTAGGTAAGAAATCATAATAAAAGGTTCCAGCAGCAATCTTGCCATTAGCCATAACGGAAAAATCTATTAGTTCATTTTCTTTTCCTTCATTAACTAATCTAGTTGATTCTTCTTTAGCTTTTTCATATTCTTCACTATTTAAAAACTTCTTAGTCTCAGAAGGTATATCACAAGGAGCAAGTAAAATCATTTTTTTAATACTATCATCTTTTTTATTATGATAATAATATAATACTTTATTACAACCATAGCTATGGCCTTCAAGAATTATTTCTTGATAGCCTTCTTTTTTTACCCAATTTATTACGCCTTCAATATCTAAGATACAATCTTTAAATCTCTCTAAACTGCCACCTATAATAGTATAATCATCTTCTTTTAATAATTCTTTAATAAAATCACTACCTCGGTTATTAAAGGTTAGAAAAGCATATCCTTTTTCTGTATATGTTTTGGCTAAAGTATCTAAAAATCGATTTTCATAAAAATTACCATTTAATCCATGAACATGAATGATTATTTTATCTGTACCATCTTTTGGTGTTGATAAAATTCCTGGTTGTTCTATTCCGTCAATAGACATAATTCTTACTAGTTTTTGATTCATAATTACTCTCCTTTTATTTCAGTAAATCTGTATAATAAATTATTTCTTTATTTAATGCTTTAGCAAATTCAATTTCACTTTTTGTGCTACTTCCAATATAGCCATTAACATTAACAACTAAGATAGCATCTGATAATTTTATTCGTTCTTTATGCATTTTATCAAGCATCAAAGCTTCTTCTTCAGTAAAATCATCTTTACTAGCTTTATTAGGATTATATATTGGTACTAGCATACAATTTCCTTGCAATTCCATTTTTTCAGTAGTTTCCATCATTTCTTTATAAAATTTTAGGCTTCCACATACTGTTATTATTTTCATTTATTCACCTCTTTATTTTTCTTTGCCTCAATACTCCATTTTATAACACCATAAATATTTATTAATAAATATCCAATAGAAACAAGTAACATCATTATTGATCCACTGCCTCCATTTATTACTGTTATAATCCAAATAATTAAATCTATAATATTATTAATTAACCATAACCACCAAGACTCTTTAAATCTTAATATCATTAAGATTACACCACAGAGATTTATACAATTTGAGGCAGCATCCATAAATGCTAATCTTTGCGTTGGTATTAAAGTTAACAGATAACCCAATAATAAGCTTCCAATGATACAAGATAAAGTTATAATAATAGAATTTTTTAACGTAAATTCTCTAACTTTTACATTATTATCATCATTTAAGTTCTTATTCCAAGTAATATATCCATTAATTTGAAGTGGTGAAAAAATAAATATATAAAAAAAGAAGATACCAAATAAATTATTTTTAAATGCAATATATCCCATTAACAAATAATTTATTAAGCCAAGTATATAATTTACTCTTTTTCCTTCACTTGCAAAATATGCACATAATAGTCCTGTTAATAAAATAGAGCCTCCCATAATTAAATCATGGGCAACTATACCAGATACGATTGATATAATTATACATATTGTAATTATTACTATATCCTTTTTTGCCATTATATTTTAAATCCTTCTCTTCTAGATTCATACAATTCTATTGCTCTTTTTAATCCATTTTCTTTTGCTATTTTTAAATAATAATCTGCAAGTTCATAATTAACATCTGTACCTTTGCCGTTGTAATAAAAATTAGCTCCTAAATCATATATGGCTGCAATATGTCCTTTATCAGCACATTCTTTTATAATTTCAAATGCTTTATCATAATCTTGTTCTATTTCACCAAGACCAAAATAATAGTAAGCTCCTATTACAAATTTGGCATAAACTCTTTCTACTTCATCAATATTAGGATTATTAATCAATTCGATAATTTTAGGATAGGCATTAATTAAAAGTTCTTTTGCTTTGCCTTTATCTATACTCAAAACATTACCTAATCCTAATTCATAAGAAATTCCCAAAGAATAAATACAAAGGGGATAATTATTTTCAAAACCTTTATGATAGTAATATAATGCCTTACTATAATCTTGGAATACACCATTTTCTTCTAAATCATAACTTCTACCTAATAAATAATAAGAAAATCCTGTATTTTGATTTAATAAATCGTCTAAATTAAATTTTATTACCTTCATACTAACACCACCTAATTACTTTGCTTTAATTTTAACAACTTTTTCTAATGATTTTTCTTCATAAAAGGAGTAGCCAATAATTCCTTCATTTAACCAATATTGATTTTCTTCTGAATCACCTTCCGTTTTTGAACATCACTATTGGCAACAGCTTTAATTCTAGCTAAATAATTTTCAACATCTTCTTTTGTTCTTTCTTTATTAAAAATTTTTACACAATATTTTCCTTTAGAAGTTGTTAAATAGTAGTTATAATCTTCGTAGCCTATCGTTATTAATTCATTAGATACAAAATCACCTAAATCATAAGCTTTACATATTTCTCTAGAAATATTTTCTAAATCTGTATTTAATGCAATTCTTTTATTAAAATCTTGTAATTCAAATTTATCCATACATATCTCTCACTTTTTATATTTTTTTAATTAAAGGTAAAGTTATTCTTTATTTTAATAACCAATCCACTATATTTATTTTTGTTATGCCATCGTAATCAGTTTCCAGATCCATATCATAAGTTATTAAATATTTTGGATAATGGTCTCCTGTTTTTTGTAATGGTCTTAATTCTCTTTCTAATACTTTATCATCTCTAACTGTTAATGCTACTTGAAAGTATTTCAATCCCTCTCTATTTTCAGCAACAAAATCTATTTCTAAATCATCTACTTTTCCAACATATACTTTATATCCTCTTCTTAGTAATTCAAGATAAACTATATTTTCTAATACATGTCCCATATCACTATCCGCTTTTTTACCTAATAAAAAACTTCTTAATCCTTGATCTGCAACATAGTATTTGTAGTCTCTAGCAAGTAAATTCTTACCTTTAATATCAAACCTTTCAGCTTTATATATTAAAAAACTTTCTAAAAATGCAGATATGTAGTTTTCAACTGTATGATTACTTGTAGGCATTCCTTTACTTGTTAATGTATCACTTATTTTTTTAGTAGATATTGGGCTGCCTATGCTATCAAATATAAATTTTAATACACTTTCTAAAAGCATTTTATCTGTTATATTATTTCTTGTTATTATATCTTTATAAACTATTGTACTAAATATGCCATCTAAATAAATATCTAAATCATTTGGATTATCTTGAAGTATAGATATATTTCCTGGCATTCCACCATATTTCATATAATCTAAGAAATAATCATAACGACTTTTATTTAAATTATTAAATGCACTTAAATATTCTTTAAATGATAATGGGAGTAATTTTATTTCTATATACCTTCCTGATAATAATGTTGCAAGTTCTCCAGATAATAAATAAGCATTTGATCCAGTAATATAAACATCTACATTTTTCTTTATATATAAACTATCTACTGCTTTTTGAAACATAGGAACATTTTGAACTTCATCTAAAAATACATAAAATTGTTTTTTAGAATCCAATTGTTGATTTACATAATCATATAATTCTTTGTAGCTTTCAAAATTATAGTCAGCATCCTCAAGATTTATCTTTATTATTTGATTATCTTTTATGCCAGTTTTTTTTAAATAATCTATAAATAATTCAAATAATGTTGATTTACCACATCTTCTTATTCCAGTGACTACTTTGATTAAATCCTTATCTTTAAATCTTTTTAATTGTTCAAGGTATTCTATTCTTTCTATCATGGTTTACACCCCTCTTGCATTTAATTATATATTAAAATTGATATAAAGTCAACTTTTGGAAAAATATTTCCAAAACTATTGAAAATCAGTAACTTTTGGAAATGAAAGTGCTATGTTATTTTTATAGGTTTCCAATTGTATTACCATGTAAATATTTATTAAAATTAATATTTTACAATTATAATTTCTTTCGATAATATTCAACTTCTATAATTGTTCCATCAGGGTAAATTTCTTTGTCATTTTTGATATAATCTATAAATCCATAATGTTTATATATTTCTTTATTTCGTTCTTCTAAAGGTTCTACTCCTAAAGTAACATATTCATATCCTTTCTTTTTTAAATCATCTAACATAAAGTGAAATAATTTACTAAAATATCCTTTCCTTTGATATTCTTTGTTTGTACGAAATGCCGATAAATAAACACATTTATCGCTAATAAGATTGTCACTATTTTGGACTGTTTTAGCCTCTAAATGCGCTGTTGCTTCGCATATTATCTTTCCATTTAAAATTCCATAATAAGGGATAATACATCCTTTTTCAAAATTATCTAAATTTTCTTTTTTCCATTTTATCCAATTACTTTTATCTTGGCCTTTCCTTTTTATTTCATAATCCCATTTTTCTTGCATTTCTTTTATTGAAGCAATTTTACATATATAATTATCCATTATTATCACATCTTTACAAATATATTAATTTAGCAATATTATACCAAAGAAAAAGCAAATTTTATATATCATATATGAAACTTGCTCTTTAATTATTTATAATTTAATTAACAAATATCTTTTTAAATGTATTTTCTACAAAATCATTATCATTCATTTTGTTTTCTAAATATTTATTAAAATTATTTTGATTAATATCTTTATCTACAATATCTTTAAAATTAGGATATAATTCTTTTATTTGCTTTCTACTTACTGTATAAGTATTTCCACTAAAGTTAAAAGTAATTTGTTCTACATTATCTATTAATGCAAATATTGAAACAGAATTATATAATAAAGCTTTTTCTAAATAATGATTTTCATTAACATACCAATCTGTTATATGATAGTCAATTGTTAAAGAAAGATTTACAGAATCAATTTCAAAAACATAACCATATTCTGCAAGTGGTAAATGATCTATTAAAAGACTATCGTTACTATTGTTACCAACATATTTATTTTTAAATTTTATAATACTTTCTATTCCAGATTTATCTCTATTAAAGGGAGTTATTGGAATATTATCTTCTTTATATTCTTTTTTAGTATCAACAATATAATATTCATTTTTAGTATTTCTATTTATTCTATATACATTACAAAATGGCGATTTATAAATAATCATATTATCAGTTGTTTTAATAAGATAAGAAAATCTTGGAGGGACTTTATTTATAATAACATTAGCATAATCAATACTTAATAATAAGATAAAACCTACTAAAAAATAGCTAATACTTAGAAATACTTTTTTAAAAATTGTTTGATTTTTATTAATGCCCATAAAACCAACAGTAGAAATAATTAAACCCACAGCAGAGTGAATTGATCCCCAACTACTATCAGTAGGATAAATAGTAAAAGCAATAAAAATTATACCTAAGCCAAAAAACATAAGCATTTTAAAGATTAATTTATTTTTTTTCAAAACTTTTTTATTAGAATAGTCTATAGTATCAATAATATTTTCTTCTAATTTTTTTTGATAATTTTCTTTATCAATTCTTTCTCCACTTAATAAATCATTAACACTAATATTTAAAATTTCACATAACTCTATCATAATTGAGGCATCAGGAAGTCCTTTACCACACTCCCATTTAGATACAGCTTTATAAGTTATTCCTAATTTTTCAGCAAGCTCTTCTTGTGTTAATTTTTGTTCTTTTCTTTGCTCGGCAATAAATTTTCCAATTTTTTCTTGATTCATATTTCTTGCTCCTTTCAAAAACAACTATATAATATTAGTCCAAATTTTAACACCTACAGTTAGTAGAGTTTTGTAATTTGATTTAATACTAAGACATTATAAAGGCAATAGTGTTTAGAATAATCGCAATAAAGAACATAAGACCGGTAAATAAATCAGTTTTATCTTTTTTTATTTTATAACGGCTTAAAAAAGTAACTGAATTATAAGCGCATAATAAACTAACTAAAGATGAAGAAGAAACGTTTTTAAATCCCGAAATAATAACTAGTATGATAAAGAATAAAATCATACCAATAATACCATATTTCATAGTTTTTAAATTAACTAATTCCGTTAATTTTATGATGTTTTCTTCACTCTTTTTTTCTATATTGTTACTTTTGATGATTTCCCCAGCCAGTATATCATTTACACTTACTCCTAAAATCTCACTAAGAGGTTTAAGTAAGGACATATCCATTAAACATAAACCTCTTTCCCATTTACTCACTGCATTTTTAGTAATTCCTAATTTTTCCGCTAGTTCTTCTTGAGTTAATTCTTTTAATTTTCTTTGCTCGGCGATAAATTTTCCAATTTGCTCTTGATTCATAATTTTCTCCTCTCAAGAAGAACTATAACATTAATAACTAATTTATTAAACATACCAAAAGTTTACTTTTAACATTTATATTATTTTTTACTCAATATTATAGTGCTTGATTAATATTTATTTTTTGATATTTTCTATAAACTTATTCTTCTTTTCTTTCTCTAACTCTTTAAGACTTTTCTTTGGTGTCGGCAAATCTTCTGGCATGGTTCCACCATTCTTTAGAATAACTTCTCTAATATTTCTCTCAATAATATAATGGGCCTCATTTACATCATTTCCATTTTTAATATTATCTTTTTTTAACTTTGATTCTGTTTGGGTAATTCTAAATAAATTGGCAGCTAGCTCTTCACTTCCCATATTATCTAAAATATCTTCTCTGTATCTTAAACCTTTTCTTTTGGCTATATCATCTGCTGTCT